>ONNE01000026.1 GCA_900319095.1 uncultured Eubacteriales bacterium
ATAATCAGCGCACCGTGTCCCTTGAAAAAAGCATTGACAAAAAAGGCATAGATCGGGAGCTTTGCCGTACAGCTCATAAACGGGGTCAGCAGGATGGTCATTTTTCTGTCCCGTTCACTCGGCAGCGTCCTGGTTGACATGACCGCAGGGACCGTACATCCAAAGCCGATCAGCATCGGGACAATGCTGCGGCCGGACAAACCGATTTTTCGCAGCAGCTTGTCCATCACAAAGGCAACACGGGCGATATATCCGCTATCCTCCATCAAAGAGAGGAAGAAGAACAGGGTGACAATAATCGGCAGAAAGCTGAGAACACTGCCGACTCCGGCAAAAATGCCATCAATGATCAGCCCATGTATCACCGCATTGACTCCTCCTGCACTCAATGTGCCATCCACCAAATTGGTCAGCCCTTCGATTCCCGCTTCCAGTTTTTCCTGCATCCATGCACCAATCACGTTAAAGGTGAGCCAGAATACAATCGCCATGATACCGATAAAAGCGGGAATTGCCGTATATTTTCCGGTCAGGATGCGATCCATCCTCTCGCTCCGGATCCTCCCCTTGCTCTCTTTTGGCTTCTTTACCGTCTGAGCACAGATTCTCTTGATAAAGGAAAAGCGCATATCCGCAATGGCCGCACTACGGTCAAGTCCCCTCTCAACTTCCATCTGAAGGACGATGTGTTCCACCATTTCCTTTTCGTTCTCATCGAGCATAAGCTGTGAGAGAATCAACTCATCTCCCTCGATTATCTTGCTTGCGGCAAAACGGACCGGCAGTCCCTTTCTCACCGCATGATCCTCAATCAGATGACTGATGCCGTGCAGACACCGATGAACGGCTCCATCGTGATCTTTTTGATCACAAAAATCCTGCCGAAGCGGTTTTTCACGGTAATGTGCCACATGAAGAGCATGGTCAATCAATTCCTGTACACCCTCATTTTTGGCCGCAGAAATCGGAATGACCGGTACCCCCAGCATCGCCTCTAACTCGTTGATCTTTATCGTTCCGCCGTTTTCTCTGACTTCATCCATCATATTGAGCGCAACCACCATCGGGACATCCATCTCCAAAAGCTGCATCGTCAGATAGAGGTTTCGCTCAATATTGGTCGCATCCACAATGTTGATGATCCCCTTTGGCTTTTCATTTAATACAAAATTTCGCGATACGATCTCTTCACTGCTGTAGGGAGACATCGAATAGATTCCCGGCAGATCCGTGACAAGCGTAAAAGGATTTCCCTTAATCGCACCGTCTTTTCGGTCAACGGTCACACCCGGAAAATTGCCGACGTGCTGATTGGCACCTGTCAGCTGGTTAAAAAGAGTCGTTTTCCCGCTATTCTGATTTCCCACAAGGGCAAATGTCAGTGTCGTCCCCTCCGGCAGCGGATCACCGCTTCCTTTTGGATGGAACCTTCCTCCCTCTCCCAGCCCCGGATGCTCTACATCGCGCTTAGGAGAAGCACTGTTTTCTTTTTCCTTTTTATCTGCCACCGGTTCAATCCCGATCTGCTCGGCTTCACTCAGGCGAAGCGTGAGCTTGTAACCGTGAATGACCAATTCCATCGGGTCACCCATCGGAGCATATTTGATCAGCGTCACTTCTGCCCCAGGTATTACCCCCATATCAAGAAAGTGTTGTCTTAGCGCCCCCTCGCCACCTACGGTTGTGATGACAGCACTCTTTCCTGTCTCAAGTTCTCTAAGAGTCATCGTTTCCTCCAATTGCAATCTCCCTTTTGATACATTCTCACACCAGTGATGATATAACCATATTTACTGGTTTCGTCTTTTTTTACGGTACAGGTGATTTTTTTACTATAAATCTTTTCTCCCGTAATCCTATCCTTCAATCCCATATGGCGAACCACCCGGTACACATCCGGCTCCGTCTCTGCCACATACAGGGTCTTTCCAATCGGCTTTGCGTCTCCCAAGTCACCACCATTGTACACAATACAGCCGTCCTCTACACTATATAGATACCCCGGATAATCCTGTGTGGTTTTCAGGGCATATTTCACACTGCTGCCAAACAAGTGCTGCATTTCTTTTTCCACCTGAGGGCGAGCCTTCTTCTCTGTCTCATTGTACTTTATTTTGCTGTCTCTGTATTCCAGGTTATAATAGGTCATAATCGTACACATTTGATCGTCCCAATTGATTTTATCGACTTCCATCAAAAGGCCAAAAAAATATGTCGTCTGATTCATGATCGGTTTCAGATTTTCTTTCATTTCATCTGTCACATCGTGCGCGGCAAATGGTGTCGCAGTGGGTTGCTCCGTCTCCGGTTCCGGCTTCGGCTCCGATGATGCCACCGGAAGTTCTGTCTGTCGACCGCTTTCCTGAGGGGCCGTCCCGACAGGGTCCGATGTCTGATTGTTATTCTGGCTTTCCACCCGCAGGATATAGAATACTACGAGCAGAGCAACCACCACACAAATAAAAGCAGCCCTGCCACGATGATCTTCCTTTCTGCTCTGCCTCTGTCCGCACTTAGGACAAACGGTATCCTCGTCCCCGATCTTCTCCCCACATTTTTCACAGTACATCTTCCCATTCTCCTGTTCTTTATCGCATCCAACAACATTACTTTTATGTTTTCTATCTTACACTATTTTTTATATGAACGCAATCAAAATACTTCTTGAAAGATATTTGTTTTTCCGTTACAATAGATTTCATCCTACCGTTTTCTTTTCTTTATAAAGGAGAATGGCAGATTGAGAAAAGAGGTGCATGGATTATGACAGAAAAAGAACTCCGCCAGACTCGTTCGATTCCGAATCGGCAATATCCCCTGCGTCTCTGGTATATGTTTTGCGAAGAAGTATGCACAATTATTGATGTAGACGAACCGCGTGAACGGATTGAGATATACAACTTTACTGATCGGTTGCAATTTCGTGCTTTTGGTATTGTTGAACATCCAAGTTTTGAAGACTATGAAGATTTTTTAGAGAGCCGGTGTTTTCCCCGCAGTCGAGATAAAATGAAAATCATGCTGGACATCATGGAAATTCCTTTTTATGATCCCATGCTGATCATTGAAAAAACAGAGGGAAGAATGGCAGAGGACGATTTTTGGATCCGGATTGAGAGATAACGTATGGGAGGAAAATATTTATGGTTCCGTTGAACAAAAATAATATTCGATTCAGCAATAACCCATCGTCAAAGGGAAATCAATTGAAATTTACAGACAATCACATCTGGTATAAAACAGATTATACCGGATAAATGGAATGGTTTGATTATGATTATATAGGAGATGATAATCGTTGACAACATTACAGAAATTAAAGGAACAAAAGGCTGAGATAGAGGCACAAATACAAGAACTTGAACTTGCCGAGTCTGGTGTTGGAATTGTTATTGATGAAGCAGAAAGAGAAAAACAACATCAGGAGGATTTACAACGAATCAGAGGTTTTCGTTTGATAGATGATGATTTTATGAATGCCTGTTTTGATGGATATAATGAAGGTGTAGAGCTTCTGCTTCGGATAATTCTTAATAGACAGGATATACATGTAACTAATGTTACAACTCAAAGAGTTATGAAGAATCTCCTCGGTAGAGATATATGGCTTGATATTGATGCAAATGATGATTCAGGGTTGAAATATAATATTGAAGTACAAAGATCGGACAAAGGCGCAGACAGAAAAAGAGCCAGATACCATTCAAGTATTCTTGATGCTCACTTGCTGCAACCTAATGAGGATTTCAGTAAACTTCCGGAGACATTTGTTATATTTATCACTGAAAATGATGTAATAGGTGCAAATGTACCGATATATACTATAGACAGACAGATTACCAATATAGGTAAGCCATTTGATGATGGGGAGCATATAATCTATGTAAATGGTGCTGATAAGAATACTTCTACGGAGCTTGGTAAACTAATGCATGATTTCTTTTGCACAGATGCAGACGATATGTATTATAAGGAATTAGCTGATAAAGTCAGGTATTTTAAGGAGAATGAGAAAGGAGTTGAGAGTATGTGCAGGGTGCTTGAAGATATGAGAAATGAAACAGCAATGAAAGCAAGCTGGCAAACAAAGGTTGAAAGCGTTTTACGTTGGCTCGCTATGGGCTTGTCTCATGAGCAGATTGCTGAAGGAGAAGGACTGACGGTTGAACAGATCAGAGAAATAGCAGGAATGAAAAAGGCATAAGTGACACACACTCGTTTTTGCAGGTAGGACAAGAAGAATCTTTGTCCTACCCACTCTTTTCGAGTAGAGCCTGTCAGGTTCAGCGGTTCACTCACTCTACGGTTTAGGTGAATACTCCAGACCGTTTTTCTCCTGATATTCACGAATAAATTTAGCATTTCTCTTTTCTACTGATGAAAGCATACTCTCATCAAATGTTTTATCCGGAACATACCAATCTGTTTCTTTAAAATATTTGTTTAATTCAGAAGATTTGAAAATATATCCATGTCTTGCATATATTTCATTTCTCGCATATGTCAATCCCTCTGCTGTAATTCCTTCCAAATCTGCTTTAGTTAGTTTTCTGGAATCACTATCTTCAATAATGTACTGAGTATCACTCTCTTCCTGCTCTTCTTCCTGCTCTTCTTCCTGCTCTTCTTCCTGCTCTTCTTCCTGCTCCTCTTCCTGCTCCTCTTCTGTCTCTTCATATTCTTCATTTGCATCTGTTTCTTCAGAGACATCTGTTTCTTCCTCTGTGTCATCCTCAGGCTCTAAAAACTCACTGTATTGTGACGGATCCGGTTCTTTGGAAGATTCAGACTGGCTTTTATTCATTCCAATCCCAAAAATGGCAATAATAATAGCAACTACCACACATACCAAAATAACAATAATTCTAAGAGCAATATTATCTGTTTTAAATGCCAAAGATAATCCAACTATGGCAATAATAATTATAGTCAGCCACCATAATTTGAGTGCAATAACTGTCATAACAATGCTAAAAATTGCGGCACCAAATAATTCCGTAAGACATCCATAAACAATATTCCCAAAATAATAAACATCAAATATTGAATGAAATGCTACTATTCCCAGAATAAAAAATAAAATCATTAATCCAAGAAGAACCCACATACTGACTGTTGTAAGTACACTAAGCATCTTTTTTCTCCCCCTTTCTCCTAATTCATTAATTCACCAATTATCTTCTCGACCTGTTGATAAGTATCTTCTTCTATATCTTTTTTATGTTCCTTAAAATAATCTGTTATTATATTTAACTCTCTACTATCAACAATAGTTGGATTTTTCAAGGAGGAAGAATTAAAAAATTTTGAATCCTTTTTTTCAATATAAATCTTTATATCTTCCTCATTTGCCTTTAAAAAATCTAAATACACACTCACCTTTTCCTTAGATTTCCCCTGTTTCTCGTAAAAAAGAGCATATTGATTTACTTTGTTAACCCCATCATCATCCTGATAACTGACATCTTTATATAATTCTTCTAATTTCACTTTTGCCTCATCAAATTTTTCAGCATTGATAAGATCTGTAATATCACCAAAAGATTTCAATTTTGCTTTTTCCTCCACGGTTAACTCATTATTTGAAGAAGGTGAAAAAACAGCGATACATATAACAGTTGCTATAAGCACAATTATAATCCCGACAAAAATCAAAAAGACAACCAAAAAATTTTTTTCTTTTTTTCTTATATCTTTATTTTCCATCTACATTCCCTCCATAATCATAGAATTAACTTTTTGTTTTCTTAACGTTTGACCATGCTCCATAGAACTCATTCCCATCATCATCGTATATACATACTCTTACACGAAATTTTGTATATTTATCTGCTTTCTTTCCTTTCTTTTTCTGGTATACCCATGTCGTAACATTATTTAAATCAACATAGTCAGTTTTCCATCCTTTTTTACCATATAACTAGTCAATTTTTGTTTAATTTCATCACATTGTTCTTGACCAGTCGCTTCAAAATTTCAAATCAAATTTGGGACAAGTTGTCAGATATTTGCTACTATCCAGTCATGCATGACTGGACTTTTTGAACAAATTCTTTTGCCTCAGATCCACTTCTCGTGTACATAACATCTGTTCTTCCATCCCTCATTGTTATAATAATTTTTTTCTGAAATTTTAACCATATCATAAACAATGCCGCCAATGCAACTGCTCCGGCAGTAAAAATAGCAGCTATGAAAAAAACAATAATGTAACATAAGGAAATCCAGTGATAGGAAAGTTTTGCCTTAACAGAAGAAATATCCTGATAAGGAACGCATTTGACTGGTGCATCTTTCTTTTTGCCATGGATATACATTTCCTCTTTGCCCAAATAGACCTCAGTCCATGAGATCTGCTCTCTGACACCGCGAAGATCATAGTCTCCATCATACGTTTTTGCAAGAAAAATCTTGTTATTTTCTCTGCTCTTTTCCATTTTAAATAAACTAATCAAGGCAAGTAGCCAAGCCAGTTCTTCTTTCGTATCACAAGAAATCACCGCTGTAGTCGTTGCCGTCATATATACAATGCCTTTCGCTTCACCTTTCACTTCATCACCATCATGAAAATAGAAGTCCTTAAAATCCCGATAGGCAAGAGAATATATTTTCCCCCCAATGATGACGCGCGACATCAATCTTTTATTTGTCAAAAAAACACCAGACTTACCTTTGTCATCTAAATCACAATAAACAAGGGCTTCTTCATCCGAATCCATAATGTCTGTCATATGCCAAATCGACATAGCTCTCTGAAATTTTTCTGAATTCTTGTCTTTAAATGCCATTTTCCCCCCGTCTTTAAAATCTTCTTTTAGTCGAGTAAGTATAGTGTCAATCGAAATCTCCTGTGACATAACCTCCTTTAACAAGGGAATCATCCCATCATAAGTCTGGTTTTCACGATGAACCAAAAAAACATCCTCAAACTTTAGTTTCGCTACTACATCCAACTCCGTACTGACTGCACCGGAATTGCCCAAGTTCTTTTCCGTACTGACTGCTGCGAAACTTTCCTGCTCTCTCTCTTCAACGGATACAACGAATTTTTCCTGATCCTGTGACGGCTGGCTCTGGTTCATAGCAGGGAATTTTGCTCCGCATCCAATACAAAATGTGGCATTATCTACATTTTCTGCACTACAACTTATACAAAATTTTGCCATAATAATCCTCCTTTCTGGAGCGTAGCGACAGAGTTGACGCCGAGGGAACTGCAAAGCAACTTCTCATCTGTCATCAAAACTATTTGTGACGCCCCGACACAAATAATTGTGTGAATCATAGTGTCTCAGCACTATTTTACACTCTCTAAAATTGCATTATTTTACTTTGCCTAAATGAATACCAAATAGCTTTTTATATTTTACCTTATGCCTGTACTCATTTTTTTATTTTTTTGTCACTTTCTCGGTTCATTCACAATCAAAAAAAAAGCCCTGCCAATCAATCCATTTTGGAATTGATTGGCAGGACAAATCGTTATTCATTCTCCTCCAGCACTTCACTCATAAAATATATTTCTTCTTCGCCATAACATTCCAGCAGCACAAAATCCAGCGCATACTTTTCATCCAATCCTCTCATATCGCACAGTGCCAGAATATTGTCTGCCATATCCACAAACATACTCTTTGCCTTTTCTCTGTTGTACGGAATCTCCTCGACAGGGTACTCGTTCTGATACCGTTTACCCGCCACATATTGGAGAGGGATGAGAATGTCTGCCCGCTTAATCAACCGAAACCGTTGATTTTCCACTTTATATTGTTTTTCCTCTGCCACTGTAATTTTCTTACCTGTCTCTCTTTTTGCCGAGAGTTTCATTTTAAGATTCATCATGCGCTGCTTTTGTTCTGCCACATTGAGCAGTTCGGAAACATATTTGGCATCAGCCAATTTTAATTCATCCTCTATTTCTTTTTTTAGCGCATTCTTTTTCTTTCTTTTCGTGGACGAATCAAACAAGTAAACCTCATTGAGATAATCATGAATTTTATCCTTTTTGGCGTATACGATGTTGGTAAGGTATCGGATTTCATCAATACGCTCTTTTGAAATATCACAGTTCTTTCGCCGTAGAAGATTTTTTAAATATTGGCGGATTTGCTGCACCTCATCGCTTGCCGCCAAGTCATTTTCTCCATTGTAGCCAATTTCTACAAGGTTTCTCTTTAATAACTTTTGGACATCATGACGAAAATATTTTAAAGTCTCACTCACAATATTCTGATAACATCGATAAACTTGCAGACTATATCCTTTAAACAATTCTCTGTTTTGATACATCCACTGTAAAAATTGTTCCTCATCTTCTTTTTTAACCTTTTTATACTGCTCTAACAACTCCTCCGTCCGGCTCGTCTGTCTGGGATAAATCTGAAAATCGCAGTGTTTTTCAAAAAACAAAATCATCTCATCACAATGTTCTCTTTTAATCTTATGTTCCAGGCAGTACCATATAATACATTCCTCGTAATCATTGATCTGGAGACCATGTTCGGAGATACCATAATGCAGATACTCATTCAATTCCTCTGCCCCCATCCCAAGCACAAATGCCATGTCAATCAACTGACTTCTTCTCGGTAGGGCTCTGCCCCCAATCCCAAACCATTTTTGAATTGTCTGACGGTTTGCAATTTTTCCCGCCTTTACTTTTTTATAAAAATTATGATATGCTTCTTTTCTATACTCCTCTGTCATATTGTCCTTATTTGCATTCTCGCACCAGCGACATACCAAAAATACATCTGAACGCATAAATATGTGCCTTACTATTTCCTCATATATCTGCATCCGCAATTCTTCTTCCATTCCATTTCTCCTTACGTAAATTTATTTATTCACTCAAATCATCTAAATCTCCGACAAAATCATCCGCTGTTTTTGGTGTTGCTGTAGCTTTTTTCTTAGCTGCTCTCCCTGGTGTCGCCGTGGCGCTTTTACCTGTTTTACTCTTCGGTGTCGCCGTGGCTCTTTTTTCCGTGGCTCTTTTTTCCGTGTCACTTTTATTTTTCTTTGGTGTTACCGCAGTCTTTGGTGTTGCCGTATTACTTTCCACCGCACTCTCTGTCACCTGCGCCATTTCCTCATTTTCCG
>ONNE01000054.1 GCA_900319095.1 uncultured Eubacteriales bacterium
GAAATGTCCGAAGAAGATCATACATCCGCAGAAAGCAGAGTCTGCTTAAAGGATTGTAAAAAAGGGTATATTATATTTATATCGATAATAAATGAGGTATTGTATCATGGAAAAAATTTGGCGTGACAGAAAAAGGAATTGGTGCGGTCTGCCGTGGACCTTTACGATTTACAGCTTTTCAGAGGATCGATTTTTTATTGAGAGCGGATTCTTTACCAAAAAGGAAGATGAAGTGAGACTGTACCGGATTTTGGATATCAGTATGCAGCGCACATTGTTGCAGCGAATCTTCGGGCTGTCTACGATTCTGGTAAACTCATCGGATAAGTCGCTGGGAAATTTTGAGATTAAAAATATCAAAAATGGTCCTGAGATCAAAGAACAGCTCTCTGAACTGGTGGAGAAAGTTCGCACGGAAAAGAGAGTGGTCGGCAGAGAATATATGATGGACGTCGACGATGATGCGTTGGATTAAATCCTTGTCAAAAAGAAAAGAGGAGCTGTCAGTCGCAGTTCCTCTTTTTTTATAGGATGCATTGTTTGTTATCAATAGGAGACAACGCAGTTCTTTCCTGTTTTCTTGCCTCTGTATAACCGCTTGTCGGCTTTGTCGATCACGGTGCGGATGGAGTCTCCCGGTTGGTACTGAACAACCCCGAGCGTCACCGTGACTGAGAGATGAATGCTGTCACAGGTAATCACCAGCTTCTCCACGTCCTGACGAATGCGTCTGGCGATCTGCAGGGCAATGTCTTTTTCCGTGCGGACTAAGACAAGAATTTCCTCACCGCCCCAGCGACAGACAAAATCATCTTCGCGAATATTTTCTGAAAAAATCCGGGCGATCTGAATCAGAACCTCATCTCCCGTTCCGTGTCCATAGGTATCGTTTACCTTTTTGAAGTCATCGATGTCAGCCATGATCACGCAGAAGGGCTCCGCTCCTGTGCGGGCAAGCTGATAGGATTCTTTCAGATATTCATTCATGCTTCTCCGGTTCATCAGATGAGTCAGGGGATCGTACATGGCAATCTTTTCGAGTGACTCATTTTTGGACTCTAGACTTTTTTGCATAAAGCGAATCTGCAGAGCGAAAAGAATCGAGATTCCCCAGAGAAATAAAAAGACAAGAACCGTATTTAAACTATAGAAATAGTCAACCTGATGCGGTGGTACATGATGAGTGAGCAGATGATCGATTTTATCAGTGATTTCCTTTACGATCAAATAGCAGACACTGACAATCAGAGAAGTTACAGCGGGAAACAATACATTCTGCTTCAAGTGAGGCAGTGTATAGCAGATATAAAAGGGCACCGGAATCAGCCCGATGGTATAAATCATAAAGCCCCAGTTCCAGCCGAGCAAAAGCGATGCGAAGATCGAGTGGAACAAAATTTCAAAAAAAGCAGACAATAGAATCAATGTGTACCGCTTTGTGATGCCAATGATGATACTCAGTGACATATAATAGAACACAATGACCAAATTGTAGATAAACAGAACATTAATGTGCAGAACACTGAAATTTAGCATGAAAATAATGTGAATACAGCCAAGCAAAAAACTGACAACCTGATATTTCCGTTTTTCGTCAATGGCCCGTGTGCCCTCAAAGACCTGACGAATTGCATGAAAAAAACCTTTCATCCTATATCCCCCTAAAAAAGAAAAAAGAGGTACTGAACACCTCAGCACCTCCACAACCATAAAAGCGCGAGACGGGACTCGAACCCGCGACCCCAACCTTGGCAAGGTTGTGCTCCACCAACTGAGCCACTCGCGCGAAATCTGTACGTCAGATACAAAAATATTATACTAAAAACATATGGCGGTGTCAACCGCTTTTTTTTTATCTGTGTCAGGAAATATAAAAAAGTTTTTGAAAAAAGTGTTGACAAAGTCATATTATCTGATATAATGAAGAAGTCGCGATAAATAGCGGATATGGGATCTTAGCTCAGCTGGGAGAGCATCTGCCTTACAAGCAGAGGGTCACAGGTTCGAGCCCTGTAGGTCCCATTCGGGTATCTTGTTACCGAAGTGAATAAGGTATCTGTTTGTATATGTCAAGACATCATGTCTTGACAATTTGGATGGCGGGATAGCTCAGTTGGCAAGAGCACACGGTTCATACCCGTGGTGTCGCTGGTTCGACTCCAGTTCCCGCTACTTTTATGTAAAGCTCCGAAAACACGTTGTTTCGGGGCTTTTGTGGTGTAGAAAAAACCCTCTGGATTGTAGTTTTCCAGTTCTTTCATGCGTTCTATGTCGTTTTCGATATAAGAAAATTTTATTTTTGCCTGTTGTCTCTGATATTTCTTGTAGTCCTTTAGTATCGGTATGAGTTCCGGGGAGCGCACAGATTAGGCGAAAGCCTTACGCAAGTGGACGATAGGCGGTGGAGCTTGCAGAAAGTGTGCAGCCTTTGATAGAAGAGTTTGAGCGTACTGGTTCCATTCACACCTTGGAATATAATTCTTTGGATGATATAGAACGTAACAGAGAAGAGCAGCACACTTTGTTCCAATGGTCGTCATAGGATGTATGTTGCCAGAAAGTATGGTTTGAAGCTATTAGTCCATGTTTCGCAGGAATTAAGAGAATTTTCAGATAGCAGTATTTCAAGCAGAAAGTTTGCATGAGCATGGCCTTATAAGTGCGTTGGTATGAGGCACTGGTATAAAGCGTAGCTTTCAGTGCCCATACCATTACGCACTTATCCGAGCGCAAGTGTGCCATGCGAAAGAAACTTTACTGCTGAAATACGGAATCTGA
>ONNE01000031.1 GCA_900319095.1 uncultured Eubacteriales bacterium
CATCCTGACTGTAGACATATACCAGATTTGAATCAATCACTCCATATCCGGTAATGACTCCATCGGCCGGCACTGCTTTTTCCTGCCCATTGAAATCTGTGTTTCTCCTGGTAATGAGTCCACCGATTTCAACAAAACTGTTTGCGTCAACAAGAGCTTCGATCCTCTCTCTTGCCGACATCGTTGCTGAGTTACTCATTTGCAGCCCTCCACTTTCTAAAAATAATCGTTTTTTTATGTAAAACTCAAATTTTATCCGATTATAATTGTAACGCTTTTAGAGAAGATAATCAACCATTATTTTGTATCTGTCACTTTCTTTTTTGTCATATTATTTTTGTTTTTTCATATTCTAGTTCTCAGAAACAGATTTTTTTGAAGGGAGTTCTCAGTCATGAAATTTTTTCGCATTGCGAGTGTTCTTTTGCTCCTTCTTCTGATCGGAAGCGCTCTTTCTTTTCCGGATTTTTTCGGTCCCTCCCACAGGCAGCCGGTAGCACAGAGCGATCAGCCAGACCCGGCCGGACGGGAACAGGTGATTGAGGCATCCTCCTCTTCTCCCTCTCCCCCGTCCCTTCATGCGGGGTATGCCTGTGTCATGGACGCGGATTCCAAACGCATTCTGTATGCCAAAGAGGGTGACAGCCGCGTTCCCATAGCGAGCACAACCAAGATTATGACGCTTATTGTCGCCCTCGAATCCCAGAGAGGCGAGGAACTGGTCACGGTCAGTGAACGCGCTGCCTCCATGCCAAAAGTCCATCTGGGAGCGCGAGCCGGATATCAGTTTAAGCTAAAAGATCTTTTCTATTCGCTCATGCTGGAATCACACAATGACTCTGCGGTCGCCATCGCGGAACACATCGGTGGAAGTGTTGAGGGCTTTGCTCAAAAAATGAACGAGAAGGCCTCGCAGCTCGGTCTTACCAACACACACTTTGTCACACCGAACGGTCTTGACGCGGATGAACACTACAGCACAGCTTCGGATCTTTGCCGTCTGGCTGCCTATGCCATCCAAAATCCCGATTTTTGTGAGATAATTCAGACAAAGTCGTACCGCTTTTCGACCGCGGATAAGAAACACACATATTCTCTCACCAACCGGGATGCCTTTTTGTCCTATTATCCGGGAGCCCTGGGAATCAAGACCGGGTTCACCGGCAAAGCCGGTTACTGCTTTGTGGGTGCCGCAAAAAAGGATGATACCACACTCATCAGCTGTGTTCTTGCCTGCGGATGGCCTCCGGATAAAAGCTGGAAGTGGAGCGACACCAAAAATCTTATGAATTACGGATTTGACAATTTTTCTGTCTTTACTTTTCCCGTGGATGATCTGTCCACTGCCACCATCCGTGTGAAGGACGGGAAAAAAGACCGGGTTCTCTGTGTGCAGCCATCTGCCCCCCAAACTCTGTGCGGGCCCTTTGATAAAGTGAAAATCACCTATGATCTGCCGAAAATTCTGTACGCCCCGGTCCGAAAAGATCATCCCGTGGGAACCGTCTCTTACTATATTAATGATGAACTTTTTTCGACAGAAAAAGTTTTTCTCACAGAAAACATTGAAAAATCCAGCTTTTCTGATACAATAAGGAATGTACTTACTATATGGATGGAATGCTTTGGAACGAATCAGAGTACCTCTGATTTTTGAAATTTTTCAAAAAGTACTTTACATTTTGAAAATGTCATGCTATCATACATACATAGCATACAAAGAACAAAGGTGTTCTCATTCATTGAGGACACCTTTTTCTATTGTCCGACTGCTAAATATTTGCCGTTCGAACGGTATGCCGCTTTGCGGCGGAAAGAGAGGAAAAAATGCAGAAAAATATAATTCAGACACTTTTTGGAACAAAAGTTTTCAACGATGATGTTATGCAGGAATATCTCCCAAAGAAAACCTATGCCGCTCTGAAAAGTACGATTGAGAATGGGGAAGAATTACAGCCCGATGTCGCCAATGTCGTTGCCCATGCCATGAAAGAATGGGCTCTGGAAAATGGTGCTACGCACTACACCCATTGGTTTCAGCCGATGACCGGAGTGACCGCAGAAAAACATGACTCTTTCCTAAGTGATAA
>ONNE01000073.1 GCA_900319095.1 uncultured Eubacteriales bacterium
AAAACTGATACAGACTCTCATTGAAAATATTCATTCAAAATCATAATTTAAGACAACAAACGGGGCTGCTCCATCATATGGAACAGCCCCTGTCTTATTCTTAAACAGACACTTCTTTTTTCCTCACTTCGGAAATAAAATAATCTTCTGCCTCTCCCCGAGTCATATGAAGAGGTATCGCAAGTTCTCCAAATAAATTTTCCTCTGCCAGGTGTAAATATCTCTCATCACTGGTAGTTGCTTTTTTTCCGTTTTCCATGCGCGACTGATTTCTCTGATAAGAAGTCTTGATAAGCCTTACCCACTGACGAGTATCACAGGATTTCAGTGCTTGCTTGTAAATCTCTTCACGATTCTTATCATTCTCAATCATCAACGTATCAATCTCATTCCAATCTTCCAACAGCTTCTTGACTTCCCTTTTCGTCATGACCGAACGAGTAACTACTTTCTTGCTATCCGTTGGCACAAATAACTTGCTTCCTGAGGTATAAACCGGAACCAATGTATAATACATACGCTTTTGGTCCGCACCCATGTTCTTTTGATCCATCGTTTCTACTGCTTCTACTTTACAGACACCATTGTTTCCATGCACTACATAATCTCCAACTTCAAACACGTCAATCCATCCTTTCTTTTTATTTTAATGGCTCCGTTGATAGTATAACACCTTTTTTTCCATTTTGTAAGGTCTTCTCGACTTTTTTTATAGATTTTAGAAAAAATTCACACACAAAAAGCGACAGGTTTTTGCCTGTCGCCTGTGATTTTTACAATATTTTAAACGTTTTGACACCAATCGCCCTAATTCGACTATTGGATCATAAAACTGATCTCCGCCTGCGCCGCCAATTTTCCGTCTACCGTCGCAGTCGCTTTTCCGACTCCCATCGGACCCTTACATTTGATAATCTCTGTCTCTAACTTGATCCGGTCGCCCGGTACTACCTGCTTGCGGAATTTGGCATTCTTTATCCCGCCAAAAAAAGCAAGCTTTCCCTTATTTTCATCCAGACTAAGAATGGCAACGGCTCCCACCTGTGCAAGCGCCTCAATAATCAATACTCCCGGCATTACCGGATACTCCGGGAAATGCCCCTGGAAAAACGGCTCATTTGTCGTAACATTTTTATATCCGACTGCTTTTACTCCCGGTTCCATCTCCTCAATACAATCGACCAGAAGAAACGGATAGCGGTGAGGAATAATTTTTTTAATTTCATTGATATCCAATAACATGATGTTCTCCTATTCTATCTCACTCGGAATATTTCTTAAAAATAACAACTGCGTTGTGTCCGCCAAATCCAAGAGAGTTGCTAAGCGCCACATTGACATCCATATGAATTCCCTCTTTCGGACAATCCAAATCACACTCCGGATCCTGATTTACCAGACCGGCATTGCCATGAACAAATCCCTCTTCAATGGATTTTACACTGGCGATTGCCTCAACACCACCGGCTGCTCCCAACAAATGACCAACCATGGATTTTGTGGAACTCACTTTACATTGGTAAGCCGCATCGCCCATTGCAAGTTTAATCGCTTTTGTCTCAAAAGCATCATTCATATGGGTGCTCGTTCCATGAGCATTGATATAATCAATGTCCTCCGGTTTGATGCCCGCATCACGAATGGCAAACTCAATCGCCTTTGCATCACCACTTCCATCATCGATTGGCGCTGTCAGATGATAGGCATCACTGGTGGCCCCATATCCGATGATTTCCGCATAGATATGTGCACCTCTTGCCTTAGCATGCTCCAACTCTTCCAGGACAATGATACCGGCTCCCTCTCCCATGACAAATCCACCTCTGTCGACATCAAACGGGATTGACGCACGAGTCGGATCTTCCGTCGTATTAAGCGCATTCAGACCGGTAAAGCCCGCCAGACCAATCTCCGTGATTGCTCCCTCCGAACCTCCGGCAAGCATCACGTCAGCCTCCCCATACTGAATTGAGCGGAATCCCTCACCAATATTGTGATTTCCTGAAGCACAGGCCGTCACTACATCAATATTCTTGCCCTTCAACCCAAACTGGATCGAAATATTTCCCGCTGCCATATTCGAGATCAGCATCGGTATCATGAGTGGTGCCACACGGTTTGGTCCCTTTTCTTTTAGCTTTGTGTAATTGGTCTGTACACACTGGAGACTTCCAATGCCACAGCCAACACTGACACCCACCATGAATGGATCTTCTTTTTCCATATCCAGTCCACTGTCATCCAGTGCCTCTTTTGCTGCCACAACCGCATACTGTGCAAAATCTTCCATACGACGTGCTGCTTTTTTATCTACCACAGTCGTAACATCAAAATCTTTTACTTCCGCAGCCAAATGTGCCTTGTAATCGGTCGTGTCAAATTTGGTGATCGGTCCGATTCCCACGGTTCCTTTTTTTACATTCTCCCAAAAATCCTTTACATTATTTCCAATCGGAGTAACAGCTCCCAACCCGGTGATAACTACACGTCTGCTCATTTTTTTACCTCATTTCTGCGCACCTCGTACGCTTCTTTATTTCCCCTTCGATTTAGCAGCAAGTAATACCGCCATCGACACACAATACTTGTCCGGTGATATATCTTGCACGGTCGGATGCCAAAAACACAACCGCCTCAGCCACATCTTCCACCGTTCCAAATTCTTTCAACGGAATTGTTTTACAAGCTTCTTCCTTGATTTTATCTGAGAGTTTATCGGTCATATCCGTCGCTATAAATCCGGGCGCAATCGCGTTTACGGTAATATTGCGTGCGGCCAGTTCCTTGGCTGCCGTCTTGGTAAGTCCAATGACTCCGGCCTTCGACGCTGAATAGTTCGCCTGTCCGGCATTTCCAATGACTCCGGCCACTGATGCGATATTGATGATCCGTCCACTTCTCTGTTTCATCATTGGTCTGGTGACAAATTTAATCCCATTGAAGGTACCGGACAAATTCGTTCGAATCACATCGTCAAAATCCTGATCGGATATCATCATAATCAGGTTATCTTTTGTGATTCCGGCATTGTTTACCAGAATATCAATTCTGCCAAACTCTTTGGCAATTCCGGAAAAGAACTCCTTTGCCTTTTCATGGTCGCTGACATCACACTGTATCGCTTTTGCCTTACCACCGTTCTTTTCAATCTCTGCCACAACATCCTCTGCCCGATCTTTGGAGCCGTGATAATTAACACTTACCTGTGCCCCCTCTCTGGCAAGCGCAAGAGCAATCCCTCTTCCGATTCCGCGACTCGCTCCCGTAACTACTGCAATTTTTTCTTCTAATAACATTTTATTCTCCATTCTGCACACATTCCTAAATGTCTGCTCATTGTTTCAATACCTCGACTACCTGATCGATTTCCTGCATCGTTCCCACCGGATACGTTTTCAATTCTTTTCCCAAGGCTTTTCCAATCTTTTTATTAAATCCGGCCAGTGTTTTGCCCGGTCCGATCTCAAGGAATGTATCCACTCCGTTCTCAACCATCGCCTCAACACACTGCTGCCAACGAACTGAGTGGCTCACCTGTTGAACTAAAAGCGGCTCAATCTCCTGCTGCTGTGTGATATATTTTGCGTTTACATTTGCCACATAAGGAATCTTTGGCTGCTCAATCGTCAACTCGTCCAGCACGGTTTTTAGTTTATCTCCGGCTCCGGTTAGAAGATCTGAGTGAAATGGTCCACTCACATTGAGGATCACTGCCCTTTTTGCACCTGCCTCTTTTAGCTTATCTGCCGCCAACGCTACCTGATTTGTCTCTCCCGAAATTACAATCTGTCCCGGACAGTTATAATTGGCGATCTGAACTTTTTCCATATCTGCGATGACTGTCTCAATCTGATCTGCCGGCATACCCAGAATCGCTGCCATGCCACCCTCACCGGCCGGCACTTCTTCCTGCATAAAAATTCCTCGTTTTCGTACTGCCTTTGCCGCATCAATATAATTCATCGCTCCGGTCGCCACTAGAGCACAGTACTCACCCAGGCTGAGTCCCGCTGCCACATCCGGCTCGATCCCACGCGAGCAAAGTTCTCTCATGATCGCTACGCTGGTTGTCAAAAGACATACTTGCGTAAATTCTGTAATATGAATATCTGTGTTCTCCTCAAAACAGAGCGCCTTCAGATCAAGCTCAACGGCATCGCTTGCTCTGTCAAACACTTCCTTTGCCAGTTCCGAATGCTCATAGACATCCTTTCCCATCCCTACTACCTGTGAACCCTGTCCAGGGAATACAAATGCAATCTTTCCCATTTCCTTTTCTCTCCAATCCGAAGCATTTTGATCCAATCAGCCAATTATCCCGGTTCTGTGACGCTTCCACCACACAGACCATTTTTGTTATATGAAACAAGTAACACCAAGACAAGGTACTTGCGCACCCATCTTGGTGTCAACGCTCGACCTGTCTCCAGGCGTATGTGCTATCGGTGATTATTCAACACCTTTTTCTTTCAAGAAGTTAATAACGTCTCCCACTGTATTGATACTCTCAAGATCATCGGTAGGAATCTCAACATCATATTCCTCTTCCAGCGCCATAATCAACTCATACAAATCAAGAGAATCTGCACCCAAATCATCTTTGAAAGAAGATGCTTCTGTAATGCTGTCTGCATCAACACTCAACTGATCCGCAATAAGTTCTTGCATTTTTTCTAACATAATAACATTCTCCTTTTTGATTTCTAATTTCATAGACAATGAATCTTTAGTCATTGTATCGTATCTGTTATTATTTGTCAAGGCACATTTGCGCTTGCCTGTCCTCATGTTTTTTGATGTTTTCTGCCTTGATTTCAGATGTTTTTTGCTTGACAATTCATAGGCCGTATGCTATGATAGACGAGCAGTCATTGGTAACTGTGTGCTTCGATAGCTCAGTCGGTAGAGCACTTCACTCGTAATGAAGGGGTCGAGGGTTCAAGTCCCTTTCGAAGCTTAAGAAAACAGAAGCCCCGGAAAGTCGTTAATATACGGTTTTCCGGGGTTTTTTGTTCCACCCCAATCCTCTCTCAATCAATTTTTAATATCAGGGAGAGGATTCTCTTTGCACAGGTTTCCATCTCTTCTCTTGTCAGGAGGCCTTTTTCTTTTGCCTCCAGTAGTCGCTGCGGCATACCACATGCCATCTTCAGATCGTTTCCTGCCTTTACTTCTTTGTAATGTTCACCGAGCGTCCACCAGTCGCTTGTCACAACTCCTTGGTAGCCCCATTCTCCGCGAAGGATTCCATCGATCAAATCTTTGTTCTCCGAGGCACGCTGCCCATTTATCACGTTGTAGGATGTCATCACGCACCATGGTTCTGCCTCTTTCACAATCATTTCGAACGCTTTTAGATAGATTTCTCTCGCTGCGCGCTCCGATACCCGCGAATCACTATTTTTCCGATTCGTCTCTTTGTTGTTGAGTGCAAAATGCTTTACCGTGGCTCCGATGTGTTGTGACTGAATTCCACGCACCATGGCTCCCGCCATCTTTCCGGTCAAATACGGATCCTCTGAATAGTATTCAAAATTTCTTCCGCACAGAGGACTCCGGTGTATATTGATTGCCGGGGTCAGCCAAACCGCAATATTATTTTCCTTTACTTCTTTTGCCCCTGCTTCTCCCACCTGATAGACAAGATCCGGATTCCACGTACAGGCAAGAAGAGTCGAACATGGCCATGCAGTAGTATTCACACCACATTTTGGCTCAATCCGAAGACCTGCCGGTCCGTCCGCTGTCATGATATTGGGAATTCCATATTCCGGCATATTGCCAATTCCAAATGTATTGGCAACTCCGGTATTTGGTTGGCCACCCAGCAAATGTGCGAGTTCCTCATCTGTCAATTGGCTCACAAATTCATCCAGTGTCATATCGCCCTCTGCCACCTCTGTAAATGGACGAATCCCCTCTTTATAACGCCAGCTCCACAGGAGCACTCCCCCCACACTTCTTACCGACGGGGTCAGTCCATCGAGCGGCTCCTTGGCCATTGGCTGAAGTTCACAGGCATCGGGATCCATCGGTTCTGACTGTGGCAGTTCTTCCATCGATCCATCGGATGTCATTCTCTCTTTCAGCGATGTCGGTGCCAGTCTGCGAGATAGCTGTTCTACGACAACGTCTTCTTCACACACATACACAGTTTCCAGCTTTTGCGTATTCTGAACCGAATTTCCAACATAAAATTCGTACCGTCCCTTTTCTAAAAGGTAGGCATTGGCACATTGTTTTCCCAGATCATCATAAGAGGCGCACTGTCTCAAATCAAAAGACAGGGTAAGAATCTGGCTCTCTCCCTCTTTTAAAAGACGGGTCTTCTGAAAGGCTGCCAACGACTTGGCAGCTTTTCCCAACTTTCCGTCCGGTGCCCCTAAGTAGACCTGAATGACCTCTTTCCCCTCTCTGTCTCCGGTGTTCGTCACACGTACCCGAATTCGGATTTTTCGGTCTTCTTCCTCTGTCGAAAGAACCTCCCATGAAAAATCCGTATAAGAAAGACCAAAGCCAAACGGATAATTTACCCGATCCTTTTCTCCTTTCATCGTCTCAAAAAACCGATATCCCACATAGATATCCTCGATATAATCTACATAATCATCGGACTCATGAAAGCCGGCTGTAGACGGATAATCCTCCAGCCTTTTGGCAAAGGTATCCGAAAGTTTGCCGGATGGATTGGATATCCCACACAAAAGCTCCGCTGCCGCCAAACCTCCCTCCATACCGCCCTGCCATGCCATCAGAACGGATGAGATGCCGGAATCTTCTTTGAACCACGAAGTATCTACCATTCCTCCCACGTTGAGAACAACGACAATTTTTTCAAAATATGTTTTTACTTTCTCCACCATCTTTCGCTCCGCAAAGGTGAGGTAGAAGTCGCCCTCTTCAAAGATACTCTCTTCTTTGTCATGATCGCTCTTCCGATCCCATCCCTCACCCGAGAACCGGGAGATCGTAATGATCGCTGTGTCTGCATACTGCCTTGCCGCTTTACACATCTTGTCGTCAAGTTCCGGCTCAACCGTCATTCCGGGCTCAATCCCATCTGCATATTGCTTTTGAACATCATCCCGGTAAAAGGAGACGGACTCTTCCCACACAGACAAATATTCCGGCAGCGCTTTACATCCCTCGTAAAGGTTGATCGTGTAAGCCACCGTGACATCCCCGCTTCCTCCACCGCCCTTGACATAATCCACACATCCTTTGCCAAACAGCGCCACCCTGGTTCCCTTCTCCAGCGGGAGAAGGCGGTTCTCATTCTTTAGAAGAACCATCCCTTCCTTGGCCGCTTCTTTGGATAATGTGCGGTGCTCCGGACAGGATGTCAGACGTTTACCATCCTTGCCCAGCGGTAGATTTGGCTGATACAACACTCTCTGCCATTTTGTATTCTCACTCATTTTTCTACCCGATTTTCACAGTTGATTTCTGCCCTTTCTTTTTCAATAATTTTTTATATTTCTTTTTCATTTTGGCAGGAACTTTTATCTTTGCCTTTTTGGAAATACCCTTAAAAGCATTCGCCCCCACCTTTTTTAGCGCACTGCCCTGAATGACAATGCTGTTCAGTTTCTTGCATCCGCTGAATGCTTTCTTCCCGATTTGTGTCACATTTTTCCCAACCGTAACTTTCTTGAGTTTCGTGCATTTGGCAAATGCATTGGCACCAATTACCGTAACCTTAAATGTCGTCCCTTTGATCTTCACGGTTGCCGGAACTACCGCACTTGTAAGTTTCTTGGATTTCACACCGGAAACTGTCACTTTCTTGCCACTCAGAGAAGTAACTTTGTATTTTAATTTTCCTACGGTGTATGTCTTTCCACTAACCGCACCACTTTGCTGTGAAACATCCGCCTGCGAAGCGTCTGACTGTGCCGCTGTTTCCTGCTGTGTATTTGTTGACTGCTGGTTTTCCTGCTCTTTCGCTTTTGCCTGTTCCTCTGCCTTTTTTTGTTCCTCCTGCGTCTTCTTTGCAGTCTCCCATGCACTCATTTCTTCCTGATAAAGTTTTGTCACCTCTTGTCCGGCCAATGATTTACTGTAGATCCGGACATTATCAATATTCGCCTCAGCCGTTCTCCAAAAACCACCATAACCGAGATAAAACTTGGAAGAGGAATTGACCAAATTCAAAACTCTCTGTGCCATCTCTTCATCGTATTGTGATCCGGAAAATGCAGCGTTCTGCGTTTTGGTATAAGTAAGAACGCCATTCAGATAAATGGAAAATGCCGTTTTACCAAAGGAGACCGTCACATAGGTCCATTGACCATTTTGCAAGGCATTCGTCGGTGTTGATCCATTGTTGCAGTCGAACCAGTGATCATTGCCATCATTATACCCAAGGAATATATTCTTGGTCAGGAACAACCGGTTCTTATCCCCATCAAAGAAGGACCACAGCTCCGCAAAAACATTGCTGTTAAAATCCTGAACCCACATGGAGACCGTTGCCGATGTCACATTCTTTCCCTGCAACGGATTTGGCAATTCCGCATAATCGTGTGAGCCCTCATTGGTTGCGTACAGATGGAGCACATTGCTGATCCGATCGGCATTTGTCTGCAGAACCGGTGTTTTGGCAGAACCCTGATAGGTAAGGATTCCGGACTGCGAATTATTTTTTTGATTGACCACTCCGTTTTCAAAATCATACAGTGCTTCCAGACCGTTGTCTGTATTGATCGCACTGATCCCTCCGGCATAAACGGTCGTCTCATATTCTTTCTTATAAGTATAATTACCTTTCGTGAAAGTCGCTGTCAATGTGACCGGTGTATCTGCGGTAATGCTGCCAATTTTACCTTCCTCTGAGAGAACTTCCGGATCGGAGGACTCCCATGTGACTTTGACATTATTCAACCCTGTATCCGGTAAATGGATATCCTCATACGTTGCAGCATCGATTTCAAAATCGCTGTTCGTGACGGCCTCGGCTACCGCCAGGTCATCTTTTATCACGCTGCCATATCCCCAGATAGAAATGTCATTGTCACCGACCAGACTCAGACACATTACCTCTTTTTTGGTCTCTTCCTTCTTCTGTACGACAAAGACACCCTGATAAGTCGTTCCTCCAGCGCTCATCGTAAGATATGGTCCATCGCTCGCCTGCTCCCACGTTCCAGTGTACTCTCCGGTCACAGTGCCATCTTCATTGAGACGGATGGTTTTTTCCGTCACGCACTGTTTCGCTGCGTAATTGACATCTCCCATCGTTAATATCTGATAAGATCCGACCACGCTCTCATTTTCATAGGCCTTTGTCTCCAATTTCTCTCCGCCATACTCAAACGGTGCTGTCACAAGCCCACCATTTTTCGCCTGAAAGATTTGATGAACGCGGACCTGATGATTTTCACCGCCATTGGTATAGCGGCTGTGATAAACAAGAAAACTCCTGCCATCATCATCCACAAATGCCGAATTGTGTCCCTGTGCCATAAATCCATAATTCATAAATCCCCACTGATAGTATGACATCAGTTTGTTTCCAACCGTGCCATTGATATTGCCCTCATTTCCACCCCGAATTACCGTGTATGTCCCATCAGCCGGATTGTTCACTGTCACCGACCCGTTCGTCAGATATCTCGCATCCTCTCCGGACATATCTTTGTACGGTCCGGTAAGAGAGGCAGAGGAAAAAGTTCTCATGCTGTAACCCCCGGTGGAAGCGAGCCCGCCATTGGTCACAAACAGATAATATTTACTTCCGATCTTTTGGATATAAGAAGCCTCACCGGACGCGAAATCCCCACCGGCAATCTTAAGTCCCATATAAGGATCCGATTCATTGAATTTGTAACTATAGGTTCTTGTTTTATCCCGAAGTCCTGTCGATTTATCGATCTGAATCATGTAGATACCACCGGACCAGGAACCATATGTCATCCAGAGCTTGCCTCCGTCGGATATCACGCAGGGATCGATCGCATGCGCCCCATAACTGGTATTCCACCGGGATGCCACACATTTCGTGCCGTTATCTTCCCACTGCCATGCACCTGCCAGATAGCGGTCGGCAAGGGAAGTGTCCCCTGTC
Source organism: uncultured Eubacteriales bacterium (assembly GCA_900319095.1). Classification (GTDB taxonomy): domain Bacteria; phylum Bacillota; class Clostridia; order Lachnospirales; family Lachnospiraceae; genus Eubacterium_F. The sequence continues at coordinate 10,067 of ONNE01000073.1, forward strand.
ACCTCTTTATAATCCGTTGCCGTGTAATCATAGGTAGTTCCATTATCAAATCCGGAATAGATTACCGTTCCCCGATAGGTCCAATTTCCATTTAACGAATCGGACGTAAGCAAAGCAATGGATGAATTCCACGAACAGCCATTGACGCTCATATACATCATCCATGCACCCTGACCATTATTGTAATCCGGATTCCAAATAACATCCGGAGCCCAGAGATTTCCACCAATCCAGTTCGTCAACTGATAGACGCTGTCACCACGCTTTGACCACTCCGCTCCTTTTGCGAACAGCGTGTCCGCCTCCGAATTGATATTGTTGGTAAATGGTTTCCAGCTCTTTAAATCGAGTGAATAAGCGAATGCCCGGTGAGATCCGAAAATAAAATAAATTTCTTTTCTCGTATTTGACGAATTCTGCTCTCCATATACCTTGGTAGAGCTTGTGTACGCACTCCCCTCATAGTAGCCGACCACAATCGAGGGATCGTGGACGCTGACCCTTGAATAATCATCCCCCGTCTCATATGTTGACAATAACTCTGACACCTGTCCATCCGTCAACTGAGTCAGCTCTTTTGCCTTGACATTTGTTGATTTTTTAACCGATACAGGCACAACAGCCAATGCGAGTGCGAGCAGCACCGATACCCATCGTTTTACCATTCCCATAACTTGACCTTCCTTTCATAGAACACATCTGCGATACATTATAATTATCTTTATTGTATCGGTATCTGCGCTATTTGTCAACCTATGTAGTTTGATTTATTCTGCTATTTAATTCGACTCACTCAAAGCGTCTCCCCCACCGGTTGACACTTCCACTTCCACAACCGTTTGTTCCGTCGGTGGTTCCGAACCCGCAGCCGGTTGGGTTTGTCCCTCGTCTTCATCCTTGAACAGAGCCTCGTGCTCTTTTCTCTTTTTATTCTGTGCGGCCGCTCCCGCCTGTTTTGCCATTTGATACAATTCTTTGCTGAACTCAATCAACTTTTGCTCATCTGTACCGGGCACCCTGTCTCCCCTGGATATGCGTCTGGCGATCTCCATCAATTTTGCCATATCTTCATAGGCATCTTCTATCGCCTCCGTCGATTGCTCTATGGACTCGCGGTTCATCTCCATCATCCAGTCGGTCATCTGCTGTTCCTGTTTTTGGGACGCCTCCTTTTGTGCCTTTTTCAGTTCTCTCTTGGCCTCCTCCGAAAACTCTACCGTCACACCATCAACTTCCATCACTCCACTCTCAAGAATCTCTGCCACCTGTCCGGATCCTTTCAAAAATACACTCTTCGTGTTCTCATCCGTCGAAGTCCTTCTTGGTCCGCTCGCTTTGGCAGAATCATATGTGACTACATGAATTCCTTTTACCTTTGTAGCACTCCAATCCATACTCATCTCTCCCCTCCGGGCACAGTCCTTTGCACCCTTATATCGATAAATTTACAGCTTTTATAGTATATCGGCTATCTCTCTCTAAACAATTAGAAAAACCGCCATGTTGCATCAACAACATGGCGGTCACAACTTCAAACAAATAATACCGCGGACTCTCTCACTTTGCGTAGTCCACTACTCTGGATTCTCGAATCACACTCACCTTGATCTGACCAGGATACTGCAATTCTGCCTCGATCTGTTTTGAAACATCCCGGGCCAGCAACACCATCTCATCATCATTAATCTGATCCGGTGTCACCATCACTCGGACCTCTCTACCTGCCTGAATGGCAAAAGATTTTTCTACTCCCTTAAAACTGTTTGCAATGTCTTCTAATTGTTTCAAACGATTGGTATAAGTATCTAATGTCTCTCTGCGGGCTCCCGGACGGGCTGCCGAAATCGCATCTGCCGCCTGGACAAGACAGGCAATGATACTCTCCGGCTCAACATCTCCATGATGAGCCTCTACCGCATTGATCACCAATGCAGATTCTTTAAATTTGCGACACAAATCCGCACCCAATTGAATATGTGAACCCTCCATCTCATGATCAACGGCTTTCCCGATATCATGAAGCAGACCGGCACGTTTTGCCATGCGGACATCTGCACCAACTTCACCGGCAAGCAATCCGGTCAGGTGCGCTACTTCAATCGAATGCTTCAATGCATTCTGACCATAACTGGTTCGGAATTTCATTTTGCCAAGCAGACGGACAAGCTCCGGATGGATTCCATGCACACCCACATCCAGCGTGGCAGCTTCTCCCTCTTCCCGGATCATCGTCTCGACTTCTTTCTTGGCTTTCTCAACCATCTCTTCAATTCTTGCAGGATGAATTCTTCCATCCACAATCAGTTTTTCCAATGCAATTCTGGCTATCTCTCGACGAATCGGATCAAACCCTGACAGGATAACCGCTTCCGGTGTATCATCAATAATCAGATCAATTCCTGTCAGATTCTCAATCGCACGAATGTTTCGTCCTTCGCGCCCAATGATTCTTCCCTTCATCTCATCGCTCGGAAGAGGCACCACAGAAATCGTCGTCTCCGATACGTGATCCGCTGCACACTTCTGAATGGCAGTTACCACAAAATCCTTCGCTTTCTTGTCCGCCTCGTCTTTCGCCTGACGCTCCAATTCTTTAACCATAACTGCAGTTTCATGTTTCACATCGTCTTCTACAGTCTTTAATAAGTACTCTTTTGCCTGTTCGGAGGTAAGACCGGAAATCTTCTCTAATTCACGCATATGACTCTGTCGAAGTTCTTCTACTATCTCTTTTTCCTTCTCAAAACTTGTCTCACGCGCATTTAACTTCAATTCCCGCTTCTCGAGTGCATCCATCTTTTTGTCTAAAGTCTCTTCTTTTCCCAAAACACGTTTTTCGTAACGCTGAATCTCCGCTCTGCGCTCTTTGATCTCTTTATCCAGATCATTTTTGACCTTCATATTTTCTTCCTTGGCCTCAAGCAACGCTTCTCTTTTCTTGGTCTCAGCGGTCTTCAGTGCATCGTCAATAATCTCTCTGGCTTTCTCCTCAGCTGTACCTACTTTTGCTTCACTCACTTTCACATGATATGCAATGGCACTTTTCCATGCGACAAAAAAAGCTACACCTAAAAGGATTACCACGACGACAATCGTTACGATTACCTGTGCAATCGATAACTCTAGCACCAGGAGCACCTCCTTATTAAATTAGCAATTGCATATTATTCACATATAAAACCGTCAAAATATACAATTACATTCCTATACAGTTTACACTTTTTTGACATACTTGTCAAGTTTTCAAACCAGCGAGGCAGCCCAACTAAGATTTCCCGGCTCGTATGCCTCATCAAAGATGAAATCCTCCGCCAGATCGTCCATATTGTGCTGCGAATGCTCGATTTCCCTCGCATAGATTCTGACACTGTCAATGCGATCTTTTGTCGTAAATTCACCTTTTTTGAAAAAACATACCGCATCCATATCCCGGATGAAAAGATAACTGGTGACGACCAGTTTTGCCTTCCCGATAAAATCATAATCATCCATGCACCGCGGCAGACACATAAAGGCATAATACACCAAAAGATGCTCATATTCATAGATTCGATTCCGTTGCTCCAGCTCTTCCCTAAAACGACTGTGAAGCTGTCGGTACCGTTCCTCCCCCTCTTCGCATTCTACAATCGTCTCATTTATGTCAGCAAGCCTTTGTTCCCACTCCACACTGATACTTTCCAGCCGGCTAAAAGATACCATCCTGGAAAGAAATAATTGATACGGTGTCATCGTATGGGGCTTTGTCACAGGTTCCGGAGCAGGAGTCTGATTAATCTTTGCCTGCACCTCACAGGCAAATTCCAAAAATTTCCGAATCCGGCAGGAGATGTCCTGTTCCCGGTCTTGCAGCAGCTCTATGGCATGTTCTCTCGCCTGGCGGATCAAAGCCGCCAATGCTATCTCATCACCGCTCTCAACAAAATCAAGCGTCTCATCAATCTCTTGTTCTACAAATGTAGTTTTCTCTTCGCTCTGGTAGATCAGCCTCGCAGCTTCCGGACATGCCGCACTGATCGCCACCTCTCTTTGACCCCCATACTCAAAATAGTTTCTCGGTGTGTCCGCACATACATCGCAAAGTGCAGCTTCTCCCAATTCACGATAGATCTCGCACAGACCGTGTTCGTCTAAAAACGGGCAGCGCAGATTCGAGTCAATCAAAAATCCATGCTGCTCATATAATGGCTCATCCTCACACTCATATGTCTGAATATTTTTGTTCAAACGCTCCCCAAAAGCCCCCGGAACACTCCTGTAATATTCATAACTCTTGTCATCAATATCAATTTCCCATCCGGCACAGCAGGTGTGTTCACACCGGTCTGCAATACATTCAAACTCATCGTAATAAGACGGATATCGAAAAATCATACAACTTCTCTCCTAATCATTTTTCTCGTTATGTTCTCCTGGTTAGACTGGCATTCTTTTATAAAATGCGTTATACTGATTGTAGCACAATAAAAATAAACTATCAATCATGGCAGGAGGGGATACGATGGCATCAGAAAAAGAGATATTTGTAACAAAACAATATATCCCTGTCGGACAACCAATTTCTCAAAATGATCATACCGTTATCTATCACGTTAAATGCATGGCAGAGCCGGGACATCCGGATGGTATTCTAAAGATGTATCGAAAAAAAAATATCAAGTCTCTCTATGAACAGCTTCAGCGTCTGGATTACAGCGGATGGCCTCATATTTACTGTGTGCGCTACTTCGATGAGAGCACGCTGGTCGTTGAAGAGCGTCTGAACGGGCACACCCTGGCTGAGCTGATCGACCAGAACCGGGCACGTCATCAGCCATTTACCGAAGCTGAAGCGGTACAGATCATGGAAAAGGTCTGCGAAGCACTTGAGCCTCTGCTCAGTGCCAATCCCCCGATTATTCATCACGACCTGAAACCGAGCAATATTTTTGTGACGGCAACCGGTCGTGTCAAACTCCTCGATTTTGTTCCGGGGCAGCCTCATAAAAAGAATCCGATCACAACGATTTTCAATATCATAGGTGCGATTTTTCATGAGATGCTGACCAATAAAAAACCAAAAAATGACCGGTGTACCTACACCGGCAAATACGAGCCTGTCATCCGCAGATGCCTGGATAAAAATCCAACGAACCAGTATACCAGCATCACCGAAATTCAAGAAGACATTGACTACGCAAAAATCCATGGAACGGATGATGCAGAGAGTCGGAAAATTCAAATCCCCTATACCCTCACATATCCGTTCCAAGGATTTTTGCTGTGTTTTGAGTGGACTTTATTTGCTTTTTTCTATCTAAAGAACAGTCTCCCCACTGCTTCTCTCTTTTGCATCGCACTGATTATCAATGCACTATTCTTTTTCATCCGCAGGCATATTTTCCTCGGAGAAAAAAGTGCCTGGCTGAGCCCCGCCCAGCGGTTCGGTCCCGTCCTCGTTCTGGCCGCTTTGTTTACCGGGATTTACTTTTTGCTGCGTCTTTTTATTGTTTAAAACCTTCTTCTCCACGTTAATCTACGCAAGTAGTTTACTTGTTTTTAAGGCAAGCACGCGATCAATGGGATAATTGCATTTGCTGAAGTGGCTGGACGAAAACAATACATAGGTATATGTTCCATAAATGGCGACCCCTTCGGTTTTCGGTGGCATTTTGGTTGTTTTGCGCACCGAATTTTTGAGGATTTTTCCGGTCACATCTGCGCTCGCATAAGAAGGCAGATACGTGCGCACTTGAGAAATGTATCCGCTGTCTGTCGGATTCTTTCCACAGGCTCTTGTGAGAATCAGCGTTCCATCGCTATCAAAGGTAATTCCCTGTGTTTTACTTGGAACACTCATCGTATTGGTCTGTGTCAAAGTCGGAACCGTCGCAGTGCTTCCCACCTTATATCCATACATAGTCGAAGAGCTGGTCTGGTAAGAACCCACCCACAAGATTCCGTCATAGTATCCCATATAAGAAGCCGTGGTAAGGACCGGAACAACTGAGGTATAGGCAGAAAGCTTTTTATAAGCCACTCCCGCATTGACCGTGTCTGTGATAAATGTATATGGGAATGCCGCAACACTTGTTCCCTTTGAAATCCATATGTTCGTGCCATCGTATGCAATTCCGCCCACCTTGGCTTTGCTCGGCAATATAATTGTTGTGATATAAGATTTTGAAGCCCGGCTCACGACATAAATGACTGAATAATCCAAGCCCTTTGAGTCATATGCCGTGATCAAAAAGTAACTTCCTGCCAGTGTGATTCCCTGTGGCACCATAGAGGTGCAGTTAAATCCACCAACATTCGTATTTTTCATCCCCGGAATGGCAAACGATTTTGAATAGTTCAAATCATTTACCATTGCGGTATATTTTTTATAGGCAGGTGAGTTCTTAAACTTCGTCTTTGAACTGTATTTCTTAGCTGTTTTCGATGTTTTGGTCGCAGCCTGTGTCTTGGCAGAAATCGCAGTTGAAAGCGCGCTCTCATAGGTTACTCCATCCACGATCTTATAAGCGGATACGCTGAAATAATATGTCGCATTCTGAACCAGAGAGGTCTTATCATATGTCAGCGTCTCAGGATTGGTAATCGTCTTTACTTTCGAATAGACTGCCGAAGTCGACTCTCTGCAATAGATAAAATAACCATCCGCGTCAGAAACTGCTGCCCAGGTAACTCTCACCCGTTTTGAACCGCCCCGGACAGTGATCGAAGTCGGGGTGGACGGCTTTACTACAGTTGTCGTCGCAGGCAGCGGTGTACCGGTCGGTGTTGCCGTTGGTGTCGCTGTTGGTGTCACCGTTGGCACTACCGCACTTCCCGTAGTCGAGACGGCCGATCCACTCGCACTGTCATTTTTCTCTGTATCCTGTACACTGTCCTCTTTGGCCTACGCCAAAAGGATTGTATCTGAGTTCTGTGGCACACTGGTCACAAGCATTGCCGTCGCCAGACTAAGCGCCAGCACTTTCAATAAATGGGTTCTTTTCATCCAAATCAACCTCCGTTCCTTGTTTTTCAATAACCTAACTCTAACAATTATTTTTGTCAGCGAAATGGAAAAACAATGGCAGTTTTGAGGCATTTTGGGCACAAAAAAATGGTAAATTATGGATTCAGCGGAGTCTGAAACCGATCCCACTGCTCCTGATCCTGTTGGAATTTCAGGCACAGCCAATAGGTATCAATCTCATCTTCATCCTCTTTTTGGGGTACATCAATTCCAAATCCATATACTGCGTCGTCATCCTGCTCTCTCACAATCGTAAACAGAGTGCCGGAGCCACATCTTTCTAATACCGAAGCCTGAGCCGGGGCCGGAACTTCTTCGTTCGGCACTTCTTCCTGCAGCTGGTCATTAGCGTCGTAATATTTATATCCCTCTTTTATAATCTTCAATATATGGGCATTCTGCAACTGTAGACAAATCTCTCCGCAATACATATCCTGCATCCTTGTATTCTGTGAGTTGCCGGCTTTTACAATTGCCCCCTCAAAAAGAAAAGTAATCTGTCCCTCATCCACTGTGAGTTCACGGATTACTGCATCATCAAATGAAAAATTTTGTAACTCTCCCGCAGTTTTAAATTTCATATTTTCCAAAAACCTCCTGATAATATTTCCAATAATTCTCCACCATTTCCATCTCCGGGCGCCCCGCAAAAAAACGTTCGAACAGCCGCCCCATCTCACCATAATACCAACCGTGCTTATTCTTGTCACTCTGATTAAACTTTTTCCACACCCGATCTTTTACTTCCCTGTACTCCACCGAAAGCGAAAACAAATTCGCCAGCTTGTCCCCCAGTGCAATATGCATCGTTGGAATCTTGTCCTCTCTTCCCATACACTCGCTAAGCCTTTGAATGGTCTCTTTCTTTCTCAGCTCCCATGTCTGCTCTGCCGGGATTCCCTCTCTTTTATCTTCGCTCTCACTGAGCACCAGCTGTGCCACTCTCTCTCCAAAATTGAGCGTCAGGCTGCGCAGGGAGACCATCGTATCCTCCAGTGTATCATGAAGCATAGCAGCCGCCCACTCATCCGGAT
>ONNE01000016.1 GCA_900319095.1 uncultured Eubacteriales bacterium
AAGTACTATCTCACAGAAAATGCTGAATCAGATATTTCTTCACTTCCTGCAACAGTAACAACAAGCTATAGTGATAAAAATTCATTCTGCTTTGATTCGGATGGAAATTTGTATGCTCTAGATTATGACACTCAAGGAGGATCTTATATTATTTCTTCAACAAAATATACAGACTCCATAGCGATTGAAGGAATAACAAATCTTAAAGGTATAACAATTGACCAGACTACTAACATCTTGTATGCGTATTACGGCATGCAGGGCACATTTGAGCTTTATAAGTTTGCAAATTTTATTTCTGGCACGGATGAAAATCGAAAAGAATATACGATAATATGTGATTCTAGTTCTGATAAATCAATAGATTTTTATACTGCTATGAATGAAGAGCTGGGACATGATAATGCCATTATTACGATTCATGGTGGAATTTTGTACGGAATAAGCCAAAGCAATGGTGGCACAAGAATCGATAAAATGTACAAAGTTGATTTATCAAAAGAAACTCTTGTTGCAGAAGCTGTTGATTTAAGCAAAACTTCTTTATCTTTATCCTATAATGCAACATATACAGACATTCTTTATCAGGACGGCGCGGTTTATATACTTGTTAGAGAGGTTTTTGACACTAATAGTCGCGGAGCACTTCTTCGTTATGATGTAGTTTTTGGTACTGTGAAAACTCTATTCGGGCCTTCGGATAATGCTGATTTGTCGGCAGTCAAATTATACACTTATTATGACGACAAACAATGTTATTCTGATAAGGAACTAGAAAATAAATTCAATGCTCCTGCAAAAATTTCAAAGGATGGGCGTGATTTTTCTCTTCTTTCAACGTTGTATGCACCATCTCCGCTTAGTTCTACATTGTCGAAAGAAGCTTTTTATGGTCCCGTAAAATTTGTAGCAATAAAACCTAGAAAACTGGTTATTGCTGATGACGGTATAGCATTTTATACAGACACGGATGGTGTATTAAAATATAAAAATGTTAATCGCATTGTTACCGTTGACTTGGAAAACTTTGCTATTACAGAATCAATAGAGACAAAAGTAAAGTTTGAAAAAGATACTTCTGACATGAAAGAGATTGGAAATGCTGGAACAGTATTTAATAATTCAACAGGTTTCCAGGACGTGTTCGAAAGTCTTTTGGGTACAGTATTTTATACTGAAGATAAAACTTCTACTGGTATTGGTTCTGGTGATTTGAACTTCGCCATCCCATGCGGAGACACCAACTAGCGTGCGGATTCCACTTATCTCCGTCTGTCTGCCAATGTATGGCACTGAGCCGTTGCTTGCTCAGTGCTTGCGTTCTGTATTCTTGCAGGATTTCGATTCTTTTGAAGTCATCGTGCTTTCCGATGCTAGCCATGGAAAAGACGAAAATGGGCGGAACGGTAAAAAAATCACAAAAACGGTATATAAGGAATGTCGAAAACTTCGCAAAGAAAAGGGGCTTTCGGATATAAAAGTTCGTTTTATTGAGCATCGTGAGAACATGGGGCTTGTTGAAGTTCGGCGTTCTCTTATGTTTTATGCTCTTGGAACATACATCGCTTATGTTGACAGTGATGATGTTTTAGAAGAAGGGGCTTTGAAATCCCTCTTTGTCGCTGCCCAGGAATATCAGGCTGATATCGTTCAAGGACGTTCTACGACAGGTGCTTTTTTATCAGATGGTACTTTTGTTCCGGCAGAAAAGAATCTATATGCAAAAATTACCGTTGGTACTGTTTCCGGCTATGATATTTTAAAAACCTGGATACACGATGGAAATCTTTCTGGTGTGTTATGGGCAAAACTGATAAGACGTGATTTGCTCAAAAAGGTGTTTGAATCTATTCCTCATATTGAATGTAACATGGCTGAGGATTTTCTGATTTTCTTTTTTACTTCTTTTTATGCAAAAAAATATGTTGGCATAGATACGCCTGTTTATCGTTATCGTGCAGCAAGTGGTATAAGTAGTGCCCGAAAAATCGATTCGATAAAAAAATTGCGGATGGTTTGTTCGACTGCCAGTGTTTTTACAGTCATTTCCGAATCAAAAGAACTAAAATCATTAGAAGAACCCGAAGTAATGTGTGTGCGAAGACTTGCTCCTGTCTATCTAAAAAACAATATCCTGCAACTCAGAAAAACCGTAGTCCCCGAACTCCAACAAAAAGCCCACGCCATGTTGTGTGATTACTGGGGCACGGGCTTCGTCGAAAAAGTTGAAAAGATTATGGATTCAGCAGAGAACTAGCTTATAGGAGCTGTTACTGTAATTCTAGCACGGTTTCAAGCGGAAGACCTTCCCGTTTTGCAGCGCGTGTTATATCCCTGTCGTTTAAACTCATAGCGGCGAAACTCCGGATGTTTTTCCATTAATTATTTCTGCAACTTTTTCCAACGGCAAGTCTAAAGATTGCGCAATTATTTCTTGCGAAACTCCGTTTCCC
>ONNE01000030.1 GCA_900319095.1 uncultured Eubacteriales bacterium
GAGGAAAGGGGTGGGACAAGAGCGATATGACAAAATGAAAGAAAAGGTAAAAGATGCGATCCTTTTGACGGAATATGTGTTCACATCTACGGAAAAAATTATGCATTTGGACTTTCTTGTGATCAAAGATGGACACGTTTTAGCGGTGGTCTCATCTTCGATTCAGGACAGGGAGTATATGAAAAAGTATCTGGAGGAGAATGTTCATCGGATTGCCCCGGACTACCTGGTGGAAGTGTTTGATCAGGATGAGGATCTGATGGAATCTCTCTCCGGACAGAAAGAAGTTGAGCACACAAGCGAGAGAGATCAAAAACTGCTCTCGCACCTGAGGGTCTTGGCCGTATGAGAGAGATACAGATTGAAAAGAATGATCGAGGGCAGAGACTGGACAAGTTTTTGCAAAAATATCTACCGGAGGCATCTAAAGGTTTTTTATATAAGATGCTTCGAAAAAAAAATATAAAACTAAACGGTGCCCGTGCGAATGGAAATGAGATTTTAAAATGCGATGACAGGATAACGATCTATTTTTCCGAGGAAACCTTTCTCAAATTCAGAGGAGGGAGCGGACAGCGGCAGTATCCGGTGACTAACTTAGATCTTATATATGAGGATGAAAATCTTCTTATTATCAATAAGCCGGTGGGAATGCTCTCACAAAAAGCACATAGAGAGGATATCAGTCTGGTTGAGTATCTGCTCGGATATCTTCAGGCCGGAGGAAAATGGAAGCCGGGAGGTGCCTTTACACCCGGGATATGCAATCGGCTCGACCGCAACACAAGTGGACTGGTTCTGGCCGGCAAGAGTCTGGCCGGATTGCAGGAAATGGCGAGAATTCTTAAAGACCGGTCACTCAATAAATATTATTATACAATTGTCGAGGGTCAGATTTTACAACCCGCAAAGATTGAGGGCTATCTCTCAAAAGAAGAGAGTGAAAACCGGGTTCGGATTTATGATGAACCGGCAGATGGGCGCTCTCTCATACAGACATCGTATGAACCAATCGCAACCGGCAGAGATGTCACTTTTTTGCGGGTTAAATTAATCACGGGAAAAACACATCAGATACGCAGTCACTTGGGGAGCATAGGGCATCCGGTGATGGGAGATGTCAAGTATGGAGCAGAGAGACAGTCCGGCCTGCATCATTTTCTTTTGCACGCAGGGGAGATTGAGTTTCCGGAGCTTCGGCCTCCGCTGAGTGAACTCAGCAATCAGAAATTTGAGGCAGATCTGCCGAAAGAATTTCAACGATGGAAGAAAAAATTATTGAATTAAAGAAAAGGAAGGATGGTAACGATGAGTAGAGCAGTTATGTTATTTGCAGAGGGATTTGAAACAGGAGAGGCGCTGGTTCCGGTCGATATTCTCAGACGGGGCGGTGTCGAGGTCACGATGGCGTCCATTGATGAAAAAACGACAGTGACCAGTGCACAGGGGATTTCGGTTGAGATGGATGCTGTTTTTTCTGAACTGGACGTTCTGGCATATGATGTCGTGATTCTTCCCGGGGGAATGCCGGGGACGACGCATCTTGGCGAGAGTGAACTGGTTCGTGAGGCGATTCTTTCCATGAATCAGGAAAAAAAGATTGTGGCAGCGATTTGTGCGGCACCGGGAGTACTTGGAAAGCACGGGCTGTTGCAGGGGAAAAATGCGTGCTGCTATCCGGGGCTGGAGAAAAATCTTGTGGGAGCCAGAACAACGACGGATGCCGTGACTGTGGATGGAAATATCATAACCAGCCGTGGCCTGGGAACAGCTATGGATTTTGGTCTGACGATTCTTGGCGCGCTGGAAGGAGACCAAAAGGCCGATCAGATAAGAGAATCGGTTGTTTATCGGATACAGGCATAGGGAAAAAATATGGCGACATGGAATTCAAGAGGGTTGCGAGGGGCTTTTTTGGAAGAATTGATTAATTTGACCAATGAAAAATACCGCTTGCAGAAACTCGCCCTCATTCAAAAAATACCAACTCCGATAAAGCCGATTTCGATTGACAAGGAGACGCGCAGGATCACACTGGCGTACTTTGATCAAAAGAGTACGGTGGATTATATCGGGACGGTTCAGGGAATACCGGTTTGCTTTGATGCCAAAGAGTGTGCCTTTGACCGGTTTGCTCTGGCGAACAACGTTCATGAGCATCAGGTAAAGTTTATGGAGGAATTTGAGAAGCAGGAGGGAATTTCTTTTTTGTTGATTTATTTTAAAAATAGAGATTGCTTTATGTATCTTCCCTTTAAAGATTTAAAAAGATTTTGGGAGCGTATGGAGAAAGGCGGACCGAAAAATTTTAAATTTGATGAATTGGATCCCTCCTATGAGATATCGGTTTATTCGGGTACGTTTCTTCATTATCTGGAGCAAATTCAGATGGATATCAATTCGAGAGAATAAAGTTCCAAAACTTTCCAAACATAAAAAATTTTTTGACGGTTACAATACTACCAAGATAATCGAATGCAAACAAAACATTCTTTTATCTTTATCATAGACCGTGTGTAACAGGCACGCAAAAAATTACTTTGGAGGTGTAGAACTATGGCAAGCAACAATAGTTCAAGAATGGAAGTACCACAGGCAAAAGAGGCAATGAACCGTTTTAAGATGGAAGTTGCAAACGAAATTGGTGTTAATCTGAAACAGGGTTACAACGGTGACTTGACATCCCGTGAGGCCGGCTCGATCGGTGGCGAGATGGTTCGTCAGATGATTAAGAGACAGGAAGAGTCCATGAAGTAATCGCTTTGGACGAACTGTTTCTATGACAAATAGAACAACCTCGAATCCAGCAAGAAGATACGCTTGTTGATTCGAGGTTGTTCTTTCTGTCATCTTTGCAGAATGGATTGACTTAGCCGATTAAATATGCTAATCTCATTAGTATATTTTGTACAGGAGGAAAATACAATGCAGATCTATATTCATCTTCTCTTATTGATCGTTGGTTTTTTGGCGCTGATTAAGGGCGCAGACTTTTTTGTGGATGGAAGTGCTGGGATCGCGAGAACCTTTCGGGTTCCCGGAGTGATCATCGGACTGACGATTGTGGCGATGGGGACGAGTGCACCGGAGCTGGCAGTCAGTGTCTCGGCAGGACTGTCCGGGTCGAATGCGATTGCGGTCAGCAACGTGGTCGGCTCAAATATTTTCAATCTGCTGATGGTTCTTGGGGTCTGTGCTGTCATGAAACCTCTTCCTGTCGATGAAGGCATCAAAAAAAGAGATTATCCGATATCCCTCATTGCTACGTTTTTTGTGGCGGTCTTTTGTGCAAATTTATTGTTTGTGGGAAAAGTTAAGGATATGACAAATATGGATGCGCAGGCGGGAACACTGGGGCGTGTCAACGGCATCCTTTTGATAATCGGTTTTGTCTGCTATATGATCTATACCATTCGGCTCGCCAAAAAGAATCCGGTGGAACAGGACAATGAGGATGAAAAGACGGTTCCCATATGGAAAAACATCCTATGCATCGTTGTGGGACTGGCAGCCATTGTGATCGGAGGCCAGCTGGTAGTAAACCATGCCAGAGAATTGGCCTTGGCATGGGGGATGAGTGAGACGCTGGTCGGACTGACGATTGTGGCGATCGGAACCAGCCTGCCCGAACTTGTCACATCGATCGTTGCTTCGGTCAAGGGGGAGAATGGCATGGCAATTGGAAATGTAGTCGGCTCCAATATCTTTAATCTCCTATTGATTCTTGGCGTTTCCAGTTCGCTCCATCCGATCACCATATCGATGGCATCTTTTTTGGACATGGGTATGCTTTTGGCCGTCAGCCTGATCACCTATGCTTTTTTATTTACAGGGAAAAAGATAAACCGGGTTGAGGGTGCCATCATGGTCTGCATGTATATTGGATACACCGCATTTGCGATTGTGAGATAAAAAAAGGAAAAGAAGAAAAAAATGGAAAAAATAATTTTGGTCCAGCTGGATGGTGGACAGGAGAGAAAAATTCGCCGTATGGCAGAGAGTAAAAAAATACAGGTGATTGTGATCGGTCAGGGAATTCGTGACGACGTGACCGTGGGCCAGCTGCTGGATGCGTCAAATCAGGATCTTGTATCTGACTCACAAAATAAAATTCCCGGGGAGAGTCTGGTGCTCTTTTCTGATGTCAGTGAAAAACATTTCGATAAACTCTTATTTGAAATGCGATCAGCGAAGATTGATGTGGACTACAAGGCGGTTGTGACAAAGACAAACATAAACTGGCCGCTGTGCCGTCTGTTCTCGGAACTGGACCGTGAAAAAAGGCAATATCAGTCAAGTATAAAATAAAATAAATTTCTCCATACTAAGAGAAAACAACGTTCAAACAAAAATGAGTATGGAGGAATTTTTTTTATGTCAATTGCATTTGCAGAAAGCGAGACAAAGAAAAATCTGATGCGCGCCTTTGCATGCGAGAGCCAGACTAGAAACAGTTATACATTTGCAGCAGAACAGGCGAAGGCATTGGATATGTATGTGATTGAGATGCTATTCCGCTATACCGCAGACCAGGAGAGAGAACATGCAGAGATTTTTTATCGATTTTTGCAGGAGGCAGCAGGAGAGACAATGATCGTTGATTGTGATTATCCGGTAGAAATTGCCGACAACCTGCTGGCTCTTTTGCGGGCGGCACAGCACCGTGAGTACGAGGAACATGATCACATTTATAAGGAATTTGGAGATGTAGCCCTACAAGAGGGCTTTTCTGAAATTGCTTTTGCGTTTCATCAAATTGCCCGTGTTGAAAAAATTCATGGAGAGAGGTTTGAGGAATATGCAGATTTACTGGAGCAGGGTAAATTATTTGTGTCGGACCGGGCTTTAAAGTGGAGTTGTCTGAATTGCGGCTCTGTTTTTGATTCAAAGGAAGCGCCAAGTCAATGCCCGGTCTGTCACCATGCCAGGGGTTATTTTATCCGGTCCTATGCGTCACCGTTTGGTTTAACGTGAGAAAAATAAAAAAATAGATTGAAACTTTTCTCTAAATACGTTATTCTATAGATAGTATCTATGTGACTGACGGAAAAAGGTGCCAGGAAGGGCACCTGTGGGAGTACCCACGGGGAGCATAGACCGATGAGCTTAGCCGACCGTCTGGGCAACCGTTTTTTGGGTTGCCCGGGCGGTCGGTTTTCTACTAAAAAAGAAAGAGAGGAAAGGAAAATGAACATGATTTCGTTGGAGCAGGAGCTGAGAGGAAATGCCTATCCGGGGCGTGGAATTGTGATAGGAAAAACTCCGGATGGAAAAAATGCTGTGACCGCATACTTTATTATGGGGAGAAGTGAGAACAGTAGAAACCGCATTTTTGTCGAGGATGGAGAGGGGATTCGGACACAGGCATTTGATCCGTCTAAGTTGAGTGATCCCAGCCTGATCATTTATGCACCGGTTCGGGTTCTGGATCACCGGACCATCGTCACGAACGGAGACCAGACCGATACCATTTACGAGCAGATGAGTCAGGGAGCTACCTTTGAGCAGGCACTTCGACTGCGTGAGTTTGAGCCGGATGGCCCGAATTATACACCCAGAATATCGGGAATCATGGAGATCGAGAACGGTACATACAGTTACGCTATGTCGATTTTGAAAAGTAACAATGGGAATCCGGCTGCGTGCAACCGGTATACTTTTTCATATAGTGATCCGGTAAATGGAGAGGGACATTTTATTCACACATATCAGAGCGATGGAAACCCGCTGCCAAGTTTTGAGGGAGAGCCAAAACTGGTGGAAATCGAAAATGATATGGATGCCTTTACGGATAAAATCTGGGCAGCTTTGAATCAGGACAATAAAGTTTCTCTTTTCGTTCGCTATATTAATATAGAGACCGGCAGATACACAACCAAAATCGTAAATAAAAATCAATAAAAAGAAAGGATGTTTGAGTCATGAAAGAATTGGAATTAAAGTATGGATGCAATCCGAATCAAAAACCGTCGCGCATTTTTATGGAAGAGGGAGAACTCCCGATCAAAGTTCTTAACGGCAAGCCGGGATACATCAATTTTCTGGATGCGTTCAACGGATGGCAGTTGGTAAAAGAACTGAAAAAGGCAACCGGACATCCGGCTGCGACCTCATTCAAACACGTCTCACCGGCGGGTGCTGCTGTGGGACTTCCACTCAGTGAAGTTGAGGCAAAAATTTATTGGGTGGACGATTTGGGAGAACTCACACCACTTGCGGCCGCCTATGCGAGAGCGAGAGGTGCCGACCGCATGTCCTCCTATGGTGATTTTATTGCGCTCTCAGATGTCTGTGATGTATGTACTGCCAAGATGATCAAGAGAGAGTTTTCCGACGGAATCATTGCTCCGGGATATGAGCCGGAGGCCCTGGAACTTTTAAAGGAAAAGAAGAAGGGAAGCTATGCAATCATAGAGATTGATGAAGATTATGTGCCAAAACAATTGGAGCGCAAAGAGGTCTTTGGTATTACCTTTGAACAGGGACGCAATGAATTGAACATTGACGATGAGTTCTTTGCCAACGTAGTTACAGAAAACAAAGACATACCGGAGCTTGCCAAAATTGATATGGCGATTTCAATGATTACACTAAAATATACGCAGTCCAATTCAGTCTGCTTTGTCAAGGGCGGACAGGCAATCGGCATCGGGGCAGGTCAGCAGTCAAGAATTCACTGTACCCGATTGGCGGGAAGTAAGGCGGATAATTGGTTTTTGCGCCAGTCTCCACAGGTTTTGAATCTTCCGTTTAAAGAAGATATGAAGAGAGCGGATCGCGACAATGCCATTGATCTGTATATTGGCGAAGATTATATGGATGTATTAGCGGATGGTGAGTGGGAAAAGGTATTTACGGAAAAACCACCGGTATTTACAAAAGAAGAAAAGGCAGCCTGGCTGAAAGAATATGCCAAGGATGTCACCTGTGGTTCCGATGCTTTCTTCCCATTCAGTGACAATGTAGAGAGAGCATATCGAAGTGGAGTTAAGTATATCGCACAGCCGGGAGGCTCTATTCGTGACCAGGATGTTATCGATGCGTGCAACCGACACGGAATTGCGATGAGCTTTACAGGACTTCGTTTATTTCACCATTAATAGCTTTTGTTCCGGGCGGGGTTTTCTGTCTTGTCAGCTGTCAAGTTTTGTGTTATAGTAATGAAAATTGATTTAATCATTATGCGGAACAACAACAAGAAGAAATGAGGAGAATATGAGCGAATTACAGACAAGAATTCAGCAATTAAAAAAAGAAAAAAATGCAGTGATTTTGGCACACTATTATGTGCATGATGAAGTCCAAAAAGTGGCAGATTACATCGGGGATTCGTATTATCTGAGCAAGGTGGCGACTACCACCGATGCCGATGTCATTGTATTTTGCGGAGTGTCCTTTATGGGAGAGAGCGCCAAGATTCTAAATCCGGACAAGACGGTTCTTATGCCGGATGAGACAGCGGACTGTCCGATGGCACATATGGCAGATCCGGACCGGATTGAGCAGCTTCGCAAAGAATATGAGGATCTGGCAGTTGTCTGCTATATCAATTCGACCGCTGAATTAAAGTGTTATTCAGATGTCTGCGTGACGTCTGCGAATGCGATGAAGATTGTCAGAAAATTGCCGAACAAAAATATTTTCTTCATTCCGGATGAAAACCTCGCACGGTATATAGCGGGCAAGATGCCGGAAAAAAACTTTATTTTCAATGATGGGTTCTGTCATGTGCATGCGTCCATAACAGCGGATCAGGTAAGACAGGCAAAGAAGGCGAAGCCAAATGCAGAATTTCTAGTTCATCCGGAGTGCACGACCCAGGTTCTGGAACTCGCGGATTATATCGGAAGTACGTCCGGCATTATCGACTATGCAACAAAATCCGATAAAAAAGAATTTATCATCGGAACGGAATTGGGTGTTTTATATGAGTTAAAGGAGAAAAATCCCGATAAAACCTTTTATTCAGCCGGCTCGGTGCAGTGCTGTCCGAATATGAAGAAGATTACTTTAGAGAAAATTATTCATGTCATGGAAACGGGAGAAAATGAAGTTCATGTCAGTGAGAAAGTGCGTGAGCGGGCGAATCTTCCGCTGGAGCGTATGTTAGAACTTGCGAAATAAAGAGAGAGCATTTAGGCGAAGAAATGAGGAGACCATGAACAGACATACGGATATCGTCATTGTGGGAACAGGTGCCGCGGGGCTATTCTGCGCACTGAAACTACCACAGGACAAGCAGATTATCATTGTGACCAAAGAAGACGCTGAGCGAAGCGATTCTTTTTTGGCGCAGGGAGGAATCTGTGTATTGAAAGATGAATCGGATTATAACCAATATTTTGAGGATACCATGCGTGCCGGTCACTATGAGAATCGAAAAGAATCAGTGGAATTGATGATTCGTATGTCTCCTCATATCATAGAGGAATTGGTCGAGTTTGGTGTGGAGTTTGAACATGACGGACAGGATTTTTTGTATACCAGAGAGGGTGGGCACTCTGAACCGCGCATTCTGTTTCATGCCGATGTGACAGGAAAAGAGATCACCAGCAAATTACTTGAGCGGGTGAGGGAACGGAAGAATATCTCGGTAATGGAACACTGTGTGATGCTTGATCTATGGGAGGAAGAGCAGACCTGCCATGGCGTGGTCATAGAGAGAGAAGATGGTACAATCGATACACTCACATGTGATTACACGGTACTAGCCTGTGGAGGACTGGGGGGTCTGTATCAACACTCTACCAACTTTCGCCACATAACGGGAGATGCTCTTGCCATAGCGATGAACCACAACATTCGACTGGAGCATCTTCACTATATACAGATTCATCCGACAACGCTCTACTCCAAAGAGCCGGGAAGAAGATTTCTCATATCCGAGTCTGTTCGCGGGGAGGGAGCCATTCTTCTGAATAAGAACAAGGAGAGATTTGTCGATGAATTGCTGCCGAGGGATCTTCTCACAAAAGAGGTCCATAAACAGATGAAAAAAGACGATATGCCATTTGTCTGGCTGTCGATGGAACCGATTCCCAAAGATGAGATCATCGGACATTTTCCGAATATTTATCAGAGGTGTCTGGAAGAGGGGTACGATTGTACAAAGGAATGTATCCCGGTAGTGCCGGCACAACACTATTTTATGGGAGGAATCTGGGTGGATGAGGACAGTCACACGAGTATGCCTCATCTCTACGCAGTTGGTGAGACCAGCTGCAATGGTGTGCATGGGCGCAATCGATTGGCGAGCAACTCTCTGTTAGAAAGCCTCGTGTTCTCAGAGAGAGCGGCAGATCAGATTGCTGATCAGTATAAGAGTTTGAAGGAGCCGGTGGGAAATTTTGATCTTTCCAGATATGAAAAGATTGAAGAATTAAAAGAGAATTACCGCAATCAGATATTGAATGAAATCGAGAGAGAAAGGAAGGCGCAATCCCATGAATGAGATTACCATGTTACTAAATGCCGATCATTTGATTTTAGAGGCCCTCTCAGAGGATATAACCAGTGAAGATATTACCACCAATGCAGTGATGCCGGTCGCCCGGATGGGAGAGGTGGAACTGATTTGCAAGCAGGATGGTATCGTGGCCGGTTTATCCGTATTTGAGAGAGTGTTTACGATGTTGGATGCGCAGACGAAAGTCGAGTTTTTTGCCAAAGATGGCGACTGTGTAAAAAAAGGTGACCGGATGGCAGTTGTGAGGGGCGATATCCGGGTTCTTCTCAGTGGAGAGAGAACCGCTCTCAATTATCTTCAGCGCATGAGCGGAATTGCCACCTACACCCATTCGATCGTGCAATTGCTGGCAGGATCAAAGACGAAATTGCTGGATACGAGAAAAACTACACCGAATATGCGGATTTTTGAGAAATATGCAGTTAAAGTCGGGGGAGGATGTAACCACCGCTATAATCTGTCAGACGGAGTCCTGTTAAAAGATAATCACATCGGAGCGGCAGGAAGTGTCACAAAAGCGGTGAGGATGGCCAAAGAATATGCGCCTTTTGTCAGGAAAATCGAGGTAGAAGTGGAAAATTTGGATATGGTAAAAGAGGCTGTTGAAGCAGGTGCGGATATTATTATGCTGGATAATATGACTCACGAGAATATGAGAGAAGCGATTCGCCTGATTGATGGAAGGGCGCAGACAGAGTGCTCCGGCAATGTGACAAGAGAGAATGTAGCGGGCCTGGTTGATCTGGGAGTGGATTTCATATCCAGTGGTGCGCTGACTCATTCTGCACCGATCATGGATATTTCGCTTAAAAATCTTCATCCAATCAACGGGTGAGACCGGGTGGGGCATGTGTCTTTCTAAGAGAGTGGTAGATTTTGACGGAACAGGAGGGATTGAATGTCAGGTAAAGAGCGCCGAGATGAGATTTTGCAGTATCTGATTCACTGCAAAAGTCCGGTTTCCGGGACAACACTTGCACATGAGTTTGGTGTCAGCCGACAGGTTATCGTACAGGACATCGCCCTTTTGCGCTCATCCAATGCCAATATACTCTCCACGAACCGGGGATATCTGGTTCAGACCGGAACGGATCAGGGATGCGTGAGGGTATATAAGTGCTGTTGCCACACCGAGGAACAGGAAGAAGATGAGTTGAATTGTATTGTCGACCAGGGAGGATTTGTCGAGAATATCTATGTGAACCACAAAGCTTATGGAAGACTTGAGGCACAGATGAGAATTCACTCCAGAAGAGATGTCCAGGAATATATGGATCGGATACGCAGTGGCAAATCGGTGTCGCTTATGAATGTGACATCGGGCTATCACTATCACACCGTGGTTGCAGAGACAGAAGAGATTCTGGATGATATCGAGAGAGAATTACAGCAGCATGGCTATCTGGTTCCGCGAAAGTGTGAGGCATAGAGAAAGAGAGGAAAGACATTGTTAGAGAAGGGAATTCAAGCAAAACAGCTCTTTGAGGTAGAAGAGAAAAATACGGCAAAGGTCATGGGAAGCGGAACGCTGGATGTGTTGGCGACTCCCGTGATGATTGCATGGATGGAAAAGACTGCATGGGAGAGTGTACAACCTTTTCTGGAAGAGGGACAGGCGACGGTTGGCATCTGTATGGATGTCCATCACGATGCACCGACCCCGGTCGGAATGTCAGTGACCGTGGAGAGTGAATTGATTCAGGTGGATGGAAGACGTCTGATTTTTGAAGTCAGGGCAAGAGATGAGAAAGATGAGATCGGATCGGGGCGTCATGAGAGATTTGTGATTGATTCGGAAAAATTTCAAAAAAAGGCAAATGAAAAGATGCATTGATAAAGGGAAAGGGCGGCTGAAAAATCAGCCGCCCTTTTGAAAGAGGAGTTTATGAAAAAATATCAAAAATTTGGAATTGTCATAAATCAATAAGAGAAATCTTTCTTTTTTCATCTTATGACTCTAGTATAATTGGAAAATGTGTCGAGTTTGTGTACAAATGAACAAAATTTGTGAAGTTCTTGTGAATTTTTTGGTAATATGTTATGATAAGAATAGTTAATAATGCTTGAATTGTGCAGGAGAATCTGGCAAAAGGAGTACGTATGGAAGACGAAAAAAAGAGAGAGAAGAAAAAGGCAGGAACCGTCGTATTGGTCTGTGTCATTGGTGCGGTTGCCGTTTTTCTGATGCTTGTTTTATTGATGGTGCAGATTTATTTTAAAAAACAGGCAAAAGATGTCTTGAATCAATGGCAGGATCAATACGGGAAGAATTCTTATGATACAGAAGAAAATCAAGATTCGTGGGATTTTTTTGATGATTTCGAAGACGATTACGGCTACGGAGATGATTACGAAGAGGAATATGAAGAAGAAGAGGATTTCGGAAGTGGCCAGGATGATGTGACATTTTAAAATGAGAGGAAGAATGGGAATTGAAGCAATATAGAACAGAGGAGCTGCAAGCGTGCATGGACATCGGACAGCTGGAGGGCATCGGTGAGCGGCTGGAAGAAGATATCCTTGGGATCTTAGATCGGTCCGGTATGTATTTTCGTGTCTTTCACCGCGTCAAGACGGTGAATTCGATTATTCGAAAGATCAATAAAGAGGGATATGGTCCGGGCGAGGATGAAAAAAAATTACAGGATCTGGTAGGACTGAGGGTGGTTGTTTACTACCACGATGACTTGGACATTGTCCGGACAATTTTGGAAAATACGTTTCGAAGAGTGGGCGAGTGGTCAGAGACAGAGAATACCGATGAAGAATTTAAAGCATCAAAACTCAACGGGGTTTTTCGTGTGCCCAAAGAATATCAGCGGCTTTACAGTGGAAATTTCTCGGAGTATCCGATTGACACCACGTTTGAGGTGCAGCTGAGGACGGTATCCTTTGAGGGATGGCACGAGATTGAACATGATATGCGCTATAAATCGCCACATGGGGATGAATTTTGGAAGAACAATGAAGATCTGTCCCGCACCCTGAATTGCGTATTGGCAAATCTTGAACTGTGCGACTGGTCTACCCTGAGTGTTTTTGACAAGCTCGCAGATTATCATTTTCAGGAAAAAAATTGGGAGATGATGCTAAAGGGAAAGTTCCGGCTCCGCTTTGACAATAAACCACTGGCGGATGAATTGGTTCATTTTATAGATAACAATCCGGCCGTGGCATATTCACTCTTTCGCTGTGACCGGGCGCAGGTTATCTTTGCGCTGATGAGACATGGCAGTTATGAGCGCCTGACTTATGATCTGTTAGTCATGGCGGCAAATGATTCTCTTGTTGCCTATGACAACAAAACGCAGCGAAGACTTGCCAAGCTCTGTCATGAAGTGATCCGGACGGAGAGGGCGGCACGCATCGAGAGACAGGAGTTAAAAAGACTGGATGTCACCCCGTCTTTTAGGCTGCAGGTGACACTTTCGCACCGGACCGGACAGGATCTGAATCAGGAATTCTTAACCGCCATACAGATGATCGGTCAGTGGGCTCAGGGGCAGTTCCGTAATTTGACAGAGGATATTCCGACGACACCTGTAGACTACGAATATTACGTTCCGGGATATCATCTCACGATACTTGGTAATGCATCGCTGGGGTTCTATAAGCTGACGATGGATCATGTCGATGTCACGAGAAATGGAGTTTTGTGGAGGACCAATGTCAGCTTAGAGAGAGGCAGTCGCATCCGCATGAAGGTGGATTGTGACTATTATCACACGCCGAACCGCCTGGTGAGAGACAGTTTCTCAAAACCGCGTTTTGTGGATGAGATTTTTCGGAGGATCGGCTATGAGGACGTGATACCGATGACGCTCAAACCCAAAAAGATCAGTCATCTAAAGGATCTGGAAGAGGTCAGCAGCTTTATCTCCGACAACAATCGCACTCTGCCGGTGATTTTGGCGGTGGAGGAAGAGGACAAAGTCCGCCAGGTAAATATTAACCGTCTGGCAGAGACCATCGGCACATATGCACATGTTTTTGTGCTGGAGAAAAAGGCAATTCCGATTTTGGTGGATAAATCGGACTACTCGAAAGAAGAGTTGATGGGAGCTGTCTGGGTGACATTTCCGGATGGGAGTGACAAACTGTATACCAGAGACATGATTGAAGAGACTCGATTTGATTTTAACAAATATGCATTTGATGAGGGAAATGTGTATGAAAAGGCATTTCGCCATCAATTGGTCCGCATGATTAAAGAAAAAAATTCTAAATAAATTATAAATGTTCTTTAAAAAGTAAAAAAATAGTGTTAATATAGTAAGAGCAGAAGATAGAAGCCGACAGTTGAGATTGATTCAATAAGTTATGGGAAAGGAATGCATGGGGTTGGATTTATCAGAATATTCGGTGATAAAGACATTTGCGGAGGATATGCCCGGTGGCTTTTTTGTGTATCAGGCAGATGAAAAGGAAGAGATTCTTTTTGTAAATCAGGCCATGATACAGATTTTTGGCTGTGAGACCGAGGAA
>ONNE01000086.1 GCA_900319095.1 uncultured Eubacteriales bacterium
ATTCCGATTCCATTGTCCGTGACGCGGATAAAAGAAATCCCTCCGTCCCGAATTTCAATCGTAATGGCGGTCGCCCCGGCATCTATAGAATTTTCAATCAATTCTTTGACAACTGCCATTGGCCGCTCGATCACTTCTCCCGCTGCAATTTGATTGATGGTATCCTGGTCCAAAACATGAATCATAAAAAAACTCCATTCTGTATCGATATAATGGTTTCATGACGACTACCATTTTTCTTTTAATTGTGTCTGCCATTTATAGACGAGATTCATGGCATCCATCGGAGTGACCCGGGACAGATCAATGTCCCTCAATTCAAAGAGAATATCATCGGTCTGATTGGTTCCCATGGCATCAAAAATTGACAGCTGTGTCATCTCTCCTCCGGATAAATCGGATTGCTTTGACGCAGGCGGAACAATCGTGTTGGTCGAATTCGAATCCTCTTTTTCCAGATGGTCAGCAATCTCTCTTGCCCGGAGGAGAACTTCCCCTGGAACTCCGGCGAGCTTTGCGACTTGTATCCCATAGCTGCGGTCGGCACCGCCCCGGACAATTTTTCGCAAAAATACAATGTCATCACCGTCTTCTTTGACGGCAATACAGTAGTTTTGCACACCATCCAGTTTGCCCTCCAATTCGGTGAGCTCATGGTAGTGTGTGGCAAATAGGGTTTTTGCTCCGATTTTCTTTTTGTCTACAATGTGCTCAACCACTGCCCATGCAATGCTGAGACCGTCAAACGTGCTGGTCCCCCGTCCGATTTCATCTAAGATGATGAGACTGTCTTTGGTTGCGTGATTGAGAATATTGGCAACTTCTGTCATCTCGACCATAAAGGTGCTCTGCCCACTTGCCAGATCATCGGAGGCACCCACCCGGGTGAAGATTCGATCAACCAGACAGAGATCGGCAGAACTGGCGGGAACGAACGATCCAATCTGCGCCATTAATGAGATGAGCGCTGTCTGTCTCATATAGGTGGATTTTCCTGCCATGTTCGGTCCTGTGATAATGACAATCCGATGTGTGTCCTCGTCCAGAAATGTATCGTTAGCGATGAACATATCGTGCTCGATCATCTTCTCGATCACCGGATGGCGGCCGTCCTTGATCTGAATGCTCCCGCTGTGATTGAGGTTTGGCCGCACATATTGGTTGCGCTCTGCGACAAAGGCGAAGGAGGCGATCATATCCAGATCAGCAATGACAGAGGCTGTCTTCTGAATCCGTTCCATCTGTTCAAAAATCTTATCCCTCAACTCACAAAAAACGGCATATTCCAGGCTGTATAGCCGGTCCTCTGCCCCCAAAATCACATCTTCCATCTCTTTGAGCTCGGATGTTGTATATCGCTCTGCATTGGTCAGCGTCTGCTTTCGGATCCAGTTATCCGGCACCAGATCAATATAGGATTTTGTGACTTCGAGGTAATATCCGAATACTTTGTTATATTTAATCCGAAGATTTTTAATCCCGGTTTTTTCTTTTTCTTTAGCCTCAAGAGAAGCCAGCCAGTCCTTTCCCTCTGTCTTGGCATTGCGCAGACGATCAATTTCTTCATGATATCCCTGCTTAAAGATTCCACCCTCTCGAATCGATATCGGTGGCTCTTCTACAATCGAATTGTGTATCATAGAATAAATATCATCCAGAGAATCTAAGTTGGCTGTCGCCTCTTTAAAAAAATCGGATGTAAAATTGCTGCAGAGGAACCGAATGTGCGGCAGTATTGACAGAGAGGATTCCAGGGCAATCATATCTCTCGGATTCACGGTTTTATAGCTGATCTTACTGAGCAGGCGCTCAAGATCGTAGACCGGATTTAAGTATTCCCTTAACTCTTCTCTGGTTATGACATTTTCGTTTAATTCATCAATTGCATCATAGCGGTGCAGAATTTCCTTTTCATCAATCAAAGGCTGTTCAATACAGCTTCTGAGCCGTCGTGCACCCATCGCGGTCTTGGTTTTATCAAGAACCCATAAAAGGGAACCTCTCTTTTGTTTTTCGCGCAGAGTTTCAACCAATTCCAGGTTGCGCCTTGTATTTCGATCCAACAGCATATACTTGCCGGTCTGATAGGGCACGATTCGGGATATGTGCGCCAGAGAGCACTTTTGTGTCTCCTGTAAATATTGCATGACGCAGCCGGCCGCAATCATGCCAATTCCGTACTCACTGAATCCCAGGCCATCCACAGAGCTTGTGTGAAAGTGTCTGCAAAGAGTATCTCGACAGGACTCTTCGTCAAAATATCTGGGTTCAAGAGCGGAAATTACAATTCCCATCCGGTCCGATAAATCATTTAAATCAACCCCGGATATGTAAAATGCATCGTTACAAATAATCTCTGCCGGCATAAATTTGTTGATTTCATCTAACAGTTTATTCAGAGAATCGACTTGTGTCATCTTGTATTCACCCGTAGTGACATCCACGACCGAAATTCCAAAACTCCCCTCGGTTGCCACAATTCCCATGAGATAATTGTTGCATCCCTCTTCTACGGATCCGTCGAAACAGTTGGTTCCGGGGGTCACAATGCGGATGACATCCCTCTTGACTAATCCCTTGGCGAGTTTGGGATCTTCGATCTGCTCACAGATCGCGACTTTATAGCCCTTTTCAACCAGCCGGTTGATATAACTTTCGGCAGAATGAAACGGGACACCACACATGGGTGCCCGTTCTTTTAATCCGCAATTTTTTCCGGTCAAAGTGATCTCGAGTTCTTTGGATGCACAGAGCGCATCGTCAAAAAACATTTCATAAAAATCACCCAGCCGATAAAAGAGAATGCAGTCCTTATACTGTTCTTTAGTTTCCATATACTGTTGCATCATGGGTGTAAGTTGTTCCATGTCTGTCCTCTCGTTTCTGCCAAATTGATCCCGGTCATCCCTCGTTTGCCGGAGGATCTGTCGCAACCGGAACGGCAGTCGGTGCCTCAGTGGCCGGTGCCTCGGTCACAGGAACTTCGGTGGCCGGTGCCTCGGTCACAGGTGCCTCGGTCACAGGGACCTCGGTAGCCGGTTCTTCGGTCGGCTCGTCTTCCTCTTCCGGTTCTTCTGTCTTTTTTGGCGCTTTTGTCTTCGTCGGTTTTTTCGTCGGCTTTGGTGTGGCTGTTCTGGTCTCGCGGTATGGGGTCGCAGTCGCAGATGCCGGTATCGGTGTTGCCGTAATAACCGGTTTGGTCGTAGTCAGATACATGACATTGATATATCCGCTCATTCCCTTATAGTTTACCTTCATCCACTTATTGTCGGATTGAAGCTCGACAAAGTCAACCTTTGATCCGGCAGGGACTTTTGTGACAACGGATGCGGTCAAAGATCCCTCGCTTCTCATGTTGACTGTCGCGGTTGTGTAACCAAAGTCACTGTTCTTTAACTCTTCGACTTCTTCCGAATCTTCAAAATCTTCTTCGTTACCGGAGATGATCGCCGGTCCGGTCACAGTCTCCGGCTCTTCCGTCACGGTCACGGCACCGGAAGTTACACTGTCCGCGTCCGCATCCGCATCTGAAATTTTGTCTGCCCGTCCTTTCTGAAAATAAATTCCAACCATCACAATGGTTATCAAAACGGCCAGAGCAATGCATACACTCACGGAAAACATCGTGATTTCGAACACACGATGTTCTTCATTTCTCATTTTATGAAAAAGGTTAATCATCACTTAGTACACTCCTTTATATTGTACGCTTCTATTTTTATGAATTGTAGAAACACCTTTGTATATTATACCACTAAAATAAAGTTTGTCTACCAAAATTTTTTTCTTTCTGACAGAACATTCGTTTGACACCATGACTTATGTATGATATAGTTTAAATATACCAAACAATTGTTTGGATTGTCGTATACGTGTAAATAGAAAGGATTTATCAATTATGGGAAATGGCAGAATTTCAAAAAAACAGAGTGAGATTTTAGAATACATTAAATCGCAGATACTGGAAAAAGGCTATCCACCGGCCGTTCGTGAGATCTGCACAGCGGTGAATTTGAAATCTACCTCGTCCGTGCACTCGCACTTGGAAACACTTGAGAAAAACGGATATATCCGTCGGGATCCAACGAAGCCAAGGGCCATTGAAATTGTGGATGATGAGTTCAATATGACACGTCGTGAGATGCGGAACATTCCAATGATCGGACAAGTGGCGGCCGGACAACCGATTTTTGCGGAGCAAAACATAAGCGGGTATTTTCCCATTCCGGCATCCGAACTTCCCTCCGGTGATTTGTTTATGTTGAATGTTCGTGGAGAGAGCATGATCAATGTCGGGATCTATGATGGTGACAAGCTCATCGTACAGCAGACACAGGTTGCCAAAGACGGAGATATTGTTGTTGCTCTGGTGGATGATTCCGCCACAGTCAAAACCTATTATAAAGAAGAAAACCGGTACCGTCTGCAGCCGGAAAATGATTCGATGGATCCTATTTATGTCGATCAGGTTGTGATCTTAGGGAAAGTTGTTGGACTGTTTCGTCTGATGTAGTTAAAAAGAGCTGTGTTACGGATGTATGTCATAGATCGGTACACAGCTCTTTTTTCTCAGAGAGAGGTCCGGTCAATTTTTTTTCCATCTCTCCAGATTCGTTCTAAATCGTAAAAAAGACGATCTTCATTTGAAAATATGTGGAGAATCATATCTCCATAATCCATTAAGATCCAAGTAGAATTTTTGTTTCCCTCGATATGTTTTGCATGATAGCCGGCCTGACCAAGTTTTTCTTCGACCAGATCGGTCATCGCATGAATCTGATTTTGGTTTTTTCCGCTCGCAATCATCAAATAGTCAGCAATCATGGAGATTTCACTTATTTGTATGATCTGAATATCCTGTCCCAATTTTTCGTCCAGTGCATCATAGGCAATCGCGACCATTTCTTTTACAGTGTCATTCATATAGCTTCCTCACTTTCCCATGTAATAGTGATATGTGTCCATTGTGCGCAGATCCATGGTACATCCGGATGTTTTGAGATGATTTACCGTACAGGTCAAGATCATACAAAGTGCCCGGTCCAAATCCTGATAGGCTGTTTTTCGGATTTCATCCAGCGAATATTCGCCACTGTCAAAACATCGATTGGGTTCAATATAGTCCGCGATGTAGACAATTTTTTCAATGGTTGTCATGGCTGGTTTTCCGGTTGTGTGGCATGCGATGGCTGATCGGATCTCCGGATCGTTTACCCCATATCTTTTTTGAGCAAGATAGGCTCCCAGCTTTCCGTGAATCAGTGCGGTGTTTTGTCTCTCGGCATCGGACAGGGAGATGTCTGCCCTGTCACAGAGTTCAATCATTTCCGAACCGGTATAATACTTGGCACAGTCGTGAAGGGCACCGGCCAATTCGACGCGTTTTCGATCGTTCTCAGAGGATAAATGAATAAATCCCAGAGTGGCAGCGGTCTCCATCACACCAAGTGTATGGAGAAATCTCTTTGGACGGAGGGTTGCGCGCAGACAATCCAGAATCACGGATTTTTTTTCATCCATCCCGTGGAGGGTCATCCGCTCTGCTCCGTAGAGTCCGTGAAGTGCGATATAGGTCTGTACCTGATCGGGACAGATGCCGGCAAGGGAGCTTCCTGTCTTGATTTTTTTCCGGATCTGATGGGATGCGATTGACAGAGGTTCCATGGATACCGGCAAAAAATTCCCATTCAGTTCTGAACTTTTTTTTCGGCAGATTTCACTCAGGGAGTCTCCTCTGAGCGAATCTCTGCCAACCGCCAGGATCGTGGCATACTTAAGAATCTCCTGTGGGTGATACCACGAGTCAAAATGAACCAGAGAATCGCTGCCCAGAATAAAATAGAGTTCCCAGTGAGGATGCTCTTTTTTTAATTGCCGGACCGTGTCACAGGTATAGGTCGTGCCGGACCGTTTCAATTCTAAATCAGAAAAAACAAAATGCTCTTTTCCATCAATTGCAAGTTTTATCATGCGTGTCCGGTGTTCTCCCCGGACGATCTCTTTCTTCTCTTTGTGAGGCGGATTTTGGGAAGGCATAAACAGAACCTGATCCAGATGATACTGCTCATAGGCGGCCTGTGCCATGCAGAGATGCCCATTGTGAATCGGATTAAATGTTCCGCCCATAATACCAATTTTTTTCATCTTCTTCACCGCGATTCTTTTTCCTTGGGAAGTTCGATTTTCTTTTTGTTTTTGGACTCCCGGTACAATACGATTTTTTTTCCGATTACCTGAACCACCTGGGCATGTGTTCTCTCAGCAAGCACGTTGGCAATCTCTCTTGGATCTGCCATGCAGTTTTTTAACACATGAATTTTGATCAATTCTCTTGCCTCAAGTACCTCATCTACGGATTTTGTAATTTCAGGAGTTACCGTTGCCTTGCCGATTTGACAGATGGGATCCATTGTCATGGCGAGACTTTTCAAGTATGCGCGCTGTTTACTTGTCATTTTTTCCTCTTTTCCGCGAATTCATTCGCAAATCAATATTATCGAATCGGATTTATTTATAATACTCAAATTGCCATCCATACATTTTCACGGTATCGCCCTCTTCGATGCCAAGTTCTTCGAGCTGATCCAGAATTCCATTCTCTTTCATGAATTTTTGGAAGAACTCAAATCCCTTTTCGGAATCTAAATTGGTATATCCAAGCATTCTCTCAATGCGGGGTCCCTCAACCAGATAAAGATTGTCTTCTTCTTCACTCTTCGAGACCGTGAACGGTTCATTTGCAAAATCCGGTTCCCGGATCTGATACTCTCTCTCGAAGACAACCGGCTCAACAGGAAGTTCCTTCAACATGGAATTCACGTGATACAATAGTTCTTTTAAGCCCTCACCGGTCACTGCGGAAATCGGGAAAACCGGAGTTCCATCCGGTTCAAACGTCTCTTTTAGGCGGGCAATGACTTTTTCTTTTTCTTCTTTGTAAAAACAGTCAATTTTATTGGCGGCAATTACCTGAGGCCTTTTGGCAATTTCCGGATTGTATGCTTCAATCTCATGTTGAATGATGCGTATATCTTCAATGGGATCACGTCCCTCCGTAGAGGCCGCATCAACCAGATGAATCATTACCCGGGTTCTCTCTATGTGACGAAGGAATTCATGACCAAGTCCAACTCCGTCACAGGCACCTTCGATCAATCCCGGAATATCAGCGATCACAAATCCATCCGCACCATCCAGATCAACCACACCAAGATTGGGACTCAGGGTTGTAAAATGATAATTGGCGATTTTGGGCTGTGCATTGGTGACTCGGGATAACAGAGTAGATTTTCCGACATTCGGAAATCCCACCAGCCCTACGTCAGCAATCACCTTTAATTCTAAAATCACTTCAAGTTCAATACCGGGTTTGCCGGGTTGTGCATATTTGGGAACCTGCATGGTAGGGGTAGCGTAATGCATATTTCCCTTTCCACCGTTCCCCCCCTTCAATACGATTTCTCTCTTGTTATCATAAGACATATCGGTAATGATTTGTCCGGTCTGTGCTTCCCGGATGATGGTTCCTGCCGGCACGCGGATCACACAGTCGGCTCCATCTGCCCCGTGACAGCGGCGCTTACCACCCGGCTCACCGTTCTGGGCAAAAAATTTTCGCTTATGACGAAAATCCGTCAATGTGTTCAATCCGGGATCGACTTCAACAATCAGATCACCACCGCGACCACCGTCACCACCGTCCGGACCACCGTTGGCCACATATTTTTCACGTCGAAAACTGACATGTCCGTCCCCGCCATTTCCGGAGCGGATACGAATTTTGGCTCTGTCTGCAAACATTTTCTTTCCTTTCATCCAAAAACGAAGTTTGTAAAAA
>ONNE01000015.1 GCA_900319095.1 uncultured Eubacteriales bacterium
TGGCCTAGTGGCTCAGTTGGTTAGAGCGCCGCCCTGTCACGGCGGAGGTCGTGGGTTCGAGTCCCATCTGGGTCGTTTATATGCAGGTTTATGCTGCATATAGAATGTGCTGGCGTGGCGGAACAGGCAGACGCCCAGGACTTAAAATCCTGTGGGTGGTAACACCCGTACGGGTTCGATTCCCGTCGCCAGCATTTGAAAAAAGAACGGATGGGCCGTTCTATTTTACAATCACAAAACATTATTTGATGGGAGGAAGTTCCGTTTTTCTGTCAAATAGTGTTTTTTTGTTAAAACTTTTATTTGGGGCCGAGGCGATTTCTCATAACAGGAGAAAGAAATTGTATGACATAAAGGAGAGAATGTATGGGAGTACAAAAAAAGAGTAGTATCATGACGGTGGCCTTGATAGGCGGAATCAGTGTCGTAGTCATTCTTTTGATGGGAAGACTTTGGTATCCTGCTTTATGGAAATTGACATGAATCATATGTTAGAGGGGCTTTCCATGAAGTCTGACAATAACAACAATACAACATTCTGTAACATTTATACAAGTAAGGGAGTGGCTCTTACGAACATGGTTCTGGGTGGTCTTGCCAGCGAGGACAATCTTCTTTCTGCGATGGAACACGCGAAATTTGAGAGCGGTTATTCACTCGAGGATTTAAAAAGAGGGTTTTCAGAGGGGGAAAGAGGGGGTCGTTTCCTTTACCTATGATGGGATACAGGAGACTCTGTATTATGTGCCGGTAGAGGGAACCGATTGGATGCTGACCTATCTGATACGGGAAAGTGTGATCAATGAGCAGATTGGTTCCATTTCAGAGGGAATCATCAAAAGGAGTCTGGTGCAGTCTGTTTTGACAGCACTCATACTGGTGGTCGTTTTTACATTTATGATTCTGCAGATGCGCAAAGCGGCTAAACTTACTTTGGAAAAAGAAGTTTCTGAAACGGAGAACCGGGTAAGACAGCAGGAATTAGAGGAGCAGATTGCCATGCAGCAAGAACAGGTCGCTATGCAGGAGGAACTCTTAGAGCAGGAGAAAAAGAAAGCGGAGCAGGACAAGATGATTACGGCTCTGGCATCGGACTATCGGAGTGTTTATTATGTGGACTTAGATAGTGACGACAGTATCTGCTATCGGAGTGATTCGAAAGTGACCGATGATGTGAAAGAAGGGGAACATTTTTCTTTCCGTGAAAAATTTTCAGAATATGCCAGGGAGTATGTAGATGAGGCATACAGAGAAGGATTTTTAGACTTTATTGAACCGTCCTCCATACGAAAGAAGCTGGAGACGGAGGTGATTCTTGTCTATCGGTATCTGATTCACAGAGAGGGAAAAGAAAGTTATGAGATGCTCCGTATGGCAGGAGTGCGCCATGCAGAGGATCGGATTGACCATATTGTACATGCAGTAGGGGTTGGTTTTACCGATATCGATGCGGAAATGAGAGATTCTCTGGAACAAAGCCAGGCGCTTAGTGACGCCCTGCAGGTGGCAGAGGAGGCAAGCAAGGCAAAAACCACATTCCTGTCCAATATGAGTCATGAAATTCGCACTCCGATGAATGCCATCATAGGTCTTGACAGTCTGGCTTTGAATGATCCCGATATTTCAGAGAAAACAAGAGAGTATCTGGAAAAGATTGATAGTTCGGCAAAACATTTGCTCGGACTGATTAATGATATTTTGGATATGTCGAGGATTGAATCCGGACGGATGGTAATCAAGAGTGAAGAATTTGCTTTTTCGAAACTGATGGAGCAGGTAAATACAATCATCAGTGGTCAGTGTCGGGAGAAAGGACTGACATATGACTGCCGGCTCAATGGTGAGATAGATGATTATTACATCGGGGATGATATCAAACTCCGACAGGTCTTGATCAACATCTTAGGAAATGCGGTCAAGTTCACTCCGGAGGGTGGAAAAATTGATTTTATCGTGACAAAGGTGGCCGGCTATGATGGAAAGTCAACACTCCGATTTGAGATGAAAGATACGGGGGTAGGCATGAGCAAAGACTATCTGCCGAAAATTTTTGAAACCTTTAGTCAGGAAGATTCTACGGTGGCAAATAAATACGGAAGTTCCGGGCTTGGTATGGCGATCACGAAAAACATCGTAGAGATGATGAATGGGAAAATAGAAGTAGAAAGCGAAAAAGGAGAGGGAACAACCTTTACTGTAACAGTAACGCTTTTAGATTCAGACAGGGAAGAGTTGAATGACGATGATGAATTGAAGATCATACCGGGCGAAATGTCGGTTTTAGTGATTGATGATGACAAGGTCGCAGGAGAACATGCAAAACTTATTCTCGAAAAAGTCGGAATTTCCGCAGAAGTCGCTACCTCCGGCAAAGAGGCAGTAGAGATGGTGAAACTGCATCATGCCCGCAGAGAAGCATATAATCTCATTATTGTGGACTGGCAGATGCCGGAAATGGATGGGGTGGAAACGACAAGGCAGATACGTTCTGTCGTAGGAAATGAATCCGCGATCATTATTCTGACGGCATATCATTGGGATGATATACTAGATGAGGCCACGGAGACGGGGGTCGATAGTTTTATTGCAAAACCTTTGTTTTCCGCAAATTTGCTGGATGAATTTAAAAATGCCATGAAGAAGAAGAGAATGGTATCTGTCGGTGAAAAGAAAAAAGCAGACCTCTCAGGCCGGCGGATTCTTTTAGCTGAGGACGTGGAGATTAATGCGGAAATCATGATGGAAGTGTTAAAGATGGGCAATATGGGGACAGATCATGCGGCAAATGGAAAAATTGCGGTGGATATGTTTTCTGAACATCCCGAAGGATATTATGATGCGATACTGATGGATATGCGTATGCCTGAGATGGATGGCCTAGAGGAAACGAGAGTGATCCGCGCGATGGAGCGTGAAGATGCAAAGAAAATTCCGATCATTGCGCTTACCGCGAATGCGTTTGATGAGGATGTACAGAGGAGTCTCCAGGCGGGCTTGAATGCACATCTGAGCAAGCCGGTCGATCCGGATATTTTATATGAAACATTGGGAAATATGATTGATCTGCAATCGCGTGATCAATAAGAAGGGAGGTTACAGATTGTTATGAAAAAACACCTTTGGGCGGTCGTATATGGTCTTTTGTTGACTGCATTTACTCTATATATTACACTGGACACATTTGTGCTGAGAAGTTCGTACCAGACGGATGCGACACAGATGAACACATCCATGTTTGATCAGATCTCTTCCGCATCAGGAGGAAGCATTCAAAACAGTACGATTTCAGGCAGTGCAGTCTCAGAAAGCTCTTCTTCTTTTTCGCACCGGCCGGAGCATGGTTCCGGAAGGGGAAGGGGATCCGGCTCGCATTCAAAAGGTGACTGGGGCGACTGGGATTACTGGGATGATTCGGATGAAGAACAGGATTCCACAGATTCTGACAGCACATTGGTGAACGGAACGTCGAAAGAAATTGATACCTATCAGGGTGATAATGCGACAATCAAGCTCACACAGTACTATGAAAACAATACAAGAATCTATGTTGCGGATGTGACGGTGACATCTGCCCGGTATATCAAAACGGCCTTTGCCGATGACATTTATGGAAAAAACGTGACCGCATATACCTCCGAGATTGCCAAGGCGCATGATGCGGTTCTTGCCATTAACGGTGATTATTATGGCGCACAGGAAAAAGGGTACGTAATTCGAAACGGAGTTCTTTACCGGGAACTCGCCAATGGAAAAGATGTTATGTGTATGTATGCGGATGGATCGATTGAAATTTTTGAATCGAATGAGTACACGGCAAAGGAACTGGAGGAACAGGGAGTCTGGCAGGCATTTAACTTCGGACCGGGGCTTTTAAAGGATGGCAGTATTGCTGTCTCGGAAAATCAGGAGGTTGGCCGTGCGATGTCGAGCAATCCGAGAACCGCGATCGGCATGATCGACAAGAATCATTATCTGTTTCTTGTAGCGGACGGGCGCTCAAGTACGAGCAAGGGCCTTTCTCTGTATCAGTTAGCAGAGTTTATGGAGAAGCTGGGAGTGATGACGGCCTATAATCTGGATGGAGGCGGGTCGTCTACGATGTATTATAACGGAGAAGTAATCAATCATCCGACTACCAATGGCCGGACCGGAAAAGAGAGAGGGGTGAGTGACATTGTCTATGTCGGATAACAAAAAATACCAGGCACAGGTCGTGATTCACCTTTCGGTGGCTGTGTTCTGTGCGCTGTTTGGCGCTGTTTATGAGAAATTCAGTCATTTTATCTACTCATATTATATGATCTATGCGTTTGCCATTCCGCTTGTGTGCGGGGCTCTGCCCTATGCGATTCTGGCTCTTCGCAGTACGAGGACTCCGAATGAGAGAGCGATGCGCTTTTGGAATTCAGCGATTGCGACATTTACTGTGGGGAGTGTTTTTAGGGGCGTATTGGATCTGTATGGCTCGACCAATAAACTGTCGATTGTCTATCCGATGGCAGGCGGTGTTCTGGTGGTGTTGACGATTGTGAGTCTGATACTAGGAAAAAAAGGAAAAGAATGATAGAGAGGTTGGTATCAATGAAAGAAATTCTGTCGCGCTGCATAGGATAATAAAAAAGCCTGGTGAGTGGAGCGATGATAATTTATGTGATACAGCCCAATGACACGCTGGGGGAAATTGCCACAGAATATGATAGTACGATATCAGAATTATCGTATATCAATCAGATTCCGGATCCATATCGTCTGGCAGTGGGGCAGGCAATCCTGATACCCTCCGAAGAGCCACAGGAGGATCGAAGAGTGGTAAAGGCAAATGGATATGCGTATCCGTTTATTGCGCGCGGGGTATTGGATGAGACCCTTGATTTTCTCAGCGATCTGTTTGTCTTTTCCTATGGATTTACGACAGCGGGAGAACTGATTCCACCGCTGTATCCGGATCAGGAGATGCTGCTCAGGGCAGCTGCCAAAGGAGTGGACAGTATATTGGTTCTGACTCCTCTCGGAGAAGACGGAAGATTTAACAACAATCTCATCAGCACGGTGCTCAGAGATGAGGTGGCAAAAGAAAACCTTATTCAAAATGTGATCGATACGATGCTGGAGAAGGGGTTTCAGGGTGTAGATGTAGATTTTGAATACATTCTGGCACAGGACAGAGATTTATTTACCCAATTTGTAGGGGAACTTCGCATGCGGGTGAATGCGATCGGTGGAAGAGTCAGCGTAGCTCTCGCACCGAAATCTTCTGCCGGGCAACCGGGACTGTTGTATGAGGGAAAAGATTATCGGGGACTGGGAGAGGCAGCCGATGAGGTGCTTTTGATGACTTATGAATGGGGGTATACGTATGGGCCGGCGATGGCGGTTGCCCCGATCAACAAAGTGCGTCCGGTGATCGAATATGCCCTGACGGAGATTCCGGCTGAAAAAATCAATATGGGGATTCCAAACTATGGATACGACTGGACACTTCCCTATGTACAGGGAGAGAGCAGGGCGGTTACGATCGGCAACGTGGAAGCGGTACAGATTGCCATCGAAAACAATGCATTGATTCAATTTGATGAGATTGCGCAGTCACCCTTTTTTCAATACGAAAGAGATGGAAGAACCCATGAGGTCTGGTTTGAGGATGTCCGCAGCATACAGCAGAAATACAATTTAATAAAAGAATACAATCTCAGGGGATTTGGTGTGTGGCAGATCATGAGACTCTATCGCGCCATGTGGTATCTGAGAGAAGATAATTTCCGGATCTACCGGTGATAAAAAATAAAAAAGACAGGAGAATTCGATTGTTGAAAGTTCAAAGTCGAAATTCACTCCTGTCTTTTTTGGTTCTTTATTTTAACAATTTATTGACGCACACGCACAGAGCCCGGACAGAGGCTTTGATGATATCTTCATTGATCCCGACGCCCCAGTAGACATCTCCCTGACAAGTGATATTGACATAGGCAATTGCCTTGGAAGAAGAACCCTGAGTCAGAGCATGCTCTTCGTAATTGGATAATTGGTAGCTGATATGAAAATAATCTTTGATGGCGCGGCTCACTGCGTCAAGACGGCCGTTTCCACTTCCGGTCACCGTGGTCTTGCGGTCTCCTTCGCGGATGGTCACTTCGGCTGTGATTCCATCGTTTTGCTGATAATGGCATTCCGAAATCTCAAAGTGAGGTGTCGCATCAATGTAATGATTTTTGAAAATTTCGTATACCCAATCCGGTTTCAGTTCCTTGTGTTCTTCATCGGATACGTGTTTCATCAGATAGCCGACTTCCTCGCGCATCTGTTGTGGAAGAGAGATGCCAAAATTCTGTTTCAGAATATAGTTGACACCGCCCTTGCCGGATTGACTGTTGATGCGGATGACATCCGAGTCATAGGTGCGTCCGACATCCTTTGGATCGACCGGAAGATAAGGAACGCTCCAACGCTTTAAGTTCTTGTCCTCGCGCCACTGCATTCCCTTGGCGATGGCATCCTGGTGGGAACCGGAAAATGCGGTAAATACCAGATCACCGCCATATGGCTGACGGGCATATACCTGCATTCTTGTATATAATTCATATCTTCTTCGGATTTCCGGCATATTGGAGAAGTCCAGTTGAGGATCCACTCCGTGGGTGAACATATTCATGGCGAGAGTCACAATATCGACATTACCGGTGCGCTCACCATTGCCAAAAAGAGTACCCTCAATCCGGTCAGCACCGGCAAGAAGACCCAGCTCGGCATCACTCACGCCACAGCCTCTGTCGTTGTGCGGATGCAAAGAGATAGTAACGGCATCGCGGTATTTCAGATTTTTGTGAATGTATTCAATCTGAGTGGCGAATACATGAGGCAGGGACATCTCCACGGTTGCCGGAATATTGATGATCGCTTTGTTGTCAGCAGTCGGCTTCCAGATATCCAGCACTGCGTTGCACACCTCCACGGCATAGTCAACTTCGGTTCCGGTAAAACTCTCAGGGCTGTATTCGAAGGAGAAATTTCCATCGGTCTGATCGGCAAGCTCTTTTAACAAAATAGCACCGTCCACGGCAATCTGTTTGATTTCTTCTTTGCTTTTTTTGAATACCTGTTCGCGCTGGGCAACCGATGTGGAATTGTACAGATGTACAACTGCATGGGGTGCTCCCTTGACGGCCTCAAAAGTTTTTTTGATAATGTGCTCGCGCGCCTGGGTCAGCACCTGTACGGTGACATCCTCCGGAATCATATTTTTTTCGATCAAAGCGCGCATGAATTCGTACTCGGTCTCAGAGGCAGCAGGGAATCCGACTTCAATTTCCTTAAAACCGATTTCCACTAACATCTCAAAAAAGTTCAATTTTTCTTCCAGGCTCATCGGTTCAATCAGTGCCTGGTTTCCATCTCTTAAATCAACGGAACACCAAATCGGTGGTTTCGTGATGTATTCTTTTTTTACCCAGTCATACGTTGGCTGTGGCGGCATAAAATAACCGCGTTCGTACTTGTCATAATTCTTCATAGTAGCCTCCCTTTTTCACAAAAAAATATTTTTAGGTTCACGACACAAAAAAACTCCGCCTCTACAACCCTGGCGGTTGTAGAGACGAAGGATCATCATTCCTGCGCGGTACCACTCTACTTCATACTATCATCGTATGCACTCATCAGCACTAACATGCCTAACCCCGATAACGGTGGGTATCCGATCGGCTCTACTTCAAAATCAATGGTTCAAACCGATGACTCCCAGGCGAGTTCACTGTATTCATCACATTGTCTTGCACCAACCGACAACTCTCTGTCGTGATTCGGACAGATACTATTCCTGTTCAACGTCTCTTTCTAGTTAAAGTCTATTATAGAAAAAAGGGAGAAAAATGTCAAGAAGAAAATTGCGAGTTGACGGAACGGTTGCGATACATTAATATAAGAAAAAAGTGATCGAAAAAGCGGGAGGAAAGGAAGATGGATAAAGAAAAAAATATTCCGCCCAAAACGGCTTATACTGTGTCGGCAGGATTTAAGTGTCTGGAACTTTTCTACAAGAAAAATGTAGATTTATATCTGTGTTATTGTGGCATGGAGGATTGCAGTAAAGGACATAGTTTTGGACCTGCCAAAAGAGAGGATTATTTAATTCACTATATCATATCGGGAAAGGGCACCTACCATGTCGGAGAGAAAACCTATGAGCTGAAAAAAGGAGATTTTTTTCTGATTTGTCCGAAGCAGACGACTTTTTATCGGGCGGATGAAGAGGATCCATGGTCATATCTCTGGGTGGGATTTAATGGAGTCAAGGCACCGGCCTATGTGGAGTATCTTCATCTGGATGAGAGGGACAAGCTGGTGGGATCCTGTGACAGTACACAGATGTTGATCCGTTTTGTGACACAGATGCTTGAGGCCAAAGCATTGACTTATGCGAATGAACTAAAAAGAGAAGGGCTGCTATATCAGTTTTTGGCAGAATTGTCACGGGCGGGAGAGCGATTCGAAGACACAACGGCTTTGGAACAGGGGGAATATCCGTATCAGATTTATGTGGAATATGTACTCCGCTATATTGGAAAACATTACGCAGAGGATATCCGGGTGGGAGAACTGGCAGATCAGATGGGGTTGAACCGGAGCTATCTCAGTAGTTGCTTTAAACAGATGATGGGAGAGTCATTAAAGGATTATCTGATTCGGTTTCGCATGGAGAGAGCAGAGCGGCTGTTGATCGAGACGAACGAAAGAGTCCAGACGATTGCCGGACGGGTCGGATATGAAGATGCGCTTGCCTTTTCCAAAGCATTTAAAAAGAAAAACTCGGTTAGTCCGTCTGAGTACCGGAGAGAATGCCTTCAGGACCGGGAACGATTGCAGATTGAAAATCGATTTTAAACAAGTCATCTAACATTTTTCCATGTTTTAAAAACATAAATCTATTTTAATCTTAAGGCAACCTGTTTAGAATACAGAATAACGGTAGTAAGTTGCTGAGATTGGAGGTATTTTTATGCGAAAGAAATGGGAAAAAGGACTGGTAGTCATGCTGGCTGCAATTTTGATGCTCCCTTCCGGATGGGGAACCGGGATGAAGGAGGTAAAAGCGTCCGAACAGACAGAGATTACTCCGGATTATGAGTGGGATTTCGAGAGCGACGTAAGTGATGTATTAAAAGGAACAGCGAAGGTTGAGGCAGCGGACATCACGATTGGGAATACTGCTTATAGCGGGCAGGACAATCATGTATTGACTTTGGGTGGCGGAAGCAAGGGGAGTTCCTATATGGAATTGCCGTCAGAATTGTATCAGGGAGTCGATTCCCAGACGGGTTTTTCCTATTCTTTTTGGATGAAGACCGATTCCAGTGTAGTCAGTTATTCCAGGCTGATCAGTTCTGCAAACAGTTCGGGTGGTGATGAATTTGCCTATGCACCCTATGCTTCGGATAAGGTATGGAATGTTGTTTTTGATACATCGAATGCATATCGTGTGATCTATGCCGATGAACCGCAGAAAAACGTGTGGAATTATATTACCTTTACCGTGAGCAAAGAAGAGATTACTCTCTATGTCAATGGAGTAGAAGTGAGTTCTACGATCAAGGCAGGTGTGACAGATGAGTTGACGGCGCGACTGGATGGGATGGAAGATCTGGTGATAAACGCAGTCGGAAAGACATGTTCAGGCTGGTCGGATCCTGACTGCAAGGCTCAGATCGACGATTTGCGGTTCTATAAAAAAGTGCTCAGTGCAGAGGACGTGGTGCAGATCGCCAACGATGATTATGGATTTACAGCAGAGGTAAAAGAGGAGACGGTATCCGGTGGCGAGCTTGAGTACACGGATGGAACGCAGCTCACACAAGTGCAGTTGAAGGAAGAGAACGATGAGGCGGTCACCTCTCCGGATGGAAAGACAGAATTGAAAATACTGACCGATACAAACAAAAAATCTTATTATTACAGCAGTGGACAAAACGGTGAAAATGTCCTGCAGGCATCTGCGCTGGGCATTGTCACAGCGAGCTGTAATTATACAAAAAATGTTGAGATTGACAATATATCGATTTCAGAGATCAAGAGAGAGGAATATGATCTGCCGGCGGGTAGAAGCAGTCATGTGAAAGAAAGCTATCGGGAGCTGAGCTTTGATCTTCTCTCTGAGAATGGAGATTCGGATAACAAATGTACTGTTCAATTCCGAATCTACAATGATGGAATTGCCTTTCGATATGAGGTGTTTGGGTCAGACAAAACCTCCGAAACCATTCGGTCCGAGGCAAGTGAATACGTTCTTCCTTACAATGGAACAAAGCTTTGGCTTGGTGGCACAAGCAATACCTATGAAGTGGATTATAACAGTACGACAATGAAATCGCTGACGAATAAGGAGGGCAATTATACCATACCTGCGCTGGCGAGTACCGGGAACGGAAAAGAATGGGTTCTTTTGACCGAGGCAAATGTTTTTAATGAAGAAACACCGTACTGTTCTTCTTATCTGACCAATGCAAAGGGAGAGAGAAATCTAAAAGTTAAATTTGGAAATAAAGTCGGAACGGTACAAATGCCATATGAGAATGGAAGTTTCCATACCCCATGGAGAGTTGCCGTTATAACCGATGATATGAACCAGCTGGTAAATAGCAATCTGGTGACGAATCTAAATCCGCAGGCAGATGAGGATACCTATCATTACAGTGAGTGGGTTCAGAGTTTTAAGGCGGATTGGTCCTGGTGGTCAGAGTCCGGGGATGACCCGATTGAATACGCACCTCAAAAAGACTATATCGACTTTGCGGCAGAGAACGGATGGGATGCGGTGTGCCTTGACTTTGGCTGGTGCCTATGGGAGGATTACAAAGAAAAGGTCAAGGAACTGTGTGATTATGCAGCGAAGAAAAATGTAAAAATCATGCTCTGGTACGGAGTGAATAATACCAATCATGCGGGGAATAAAGATGCAGAGGGAAAGGCGGCATATCCGACATACTCGCTGCGGACGACTGAGCAGTTAGAACAACAATTTGAGTGGGCGCATAGCACCGGCGTCTATGCGGTTAAAGTGGATTATTATGAGAGCGATACACAGGAAACGATGAAACAGATGCAGGAATGTGCAAAGATAGCAGCAGAAAATCAGCTCTGTGTCCTGTTTCATGGATGTACGATGCCGGGAGGTGAGAACCGCACGTATCCGAATATTTTATCCTATGAAGCCGTATATGGAGAGGAGTACCACAAGTTCGGACTCGGTTCACCGACGATGACAACGCTTCTCACCTATCCATATACGAGAAATGTTGTCGGTTCCATGGACTTTACCCCGGCTGCTCTTCCGGTCACCTCGATTTCGGCGACAGCGGGATTTCAGTTGGCAGAGACGGTTGTCTTTGAGTCAGGAACGCTCAACCTCGCCTCATCGATCTATGCGTATGAGGGGAATCCGGCACTTGGATTCTTAAATCAAGTGGAGTCCAGCTTCGAAGAGAGTGTATTGGTCGATACGGAACAGGCAGAGCCGGGAGATTATGTGGCGATTGCCAGAAAATCAAAGAAATCCGACAAGTGGTTTGTCGGGGCCATGACAAAAAATAAAACGACGACGGAGATTGCTCTTGATTTTCTCGGTGACGGAGTATACAATGCTGTTATTTACCGGGATAATGATGAGGGAAGTGCCGTTGTCTGTGAGACGAAAGAAGTGACAAAAGACACCGTTATCCGTGAAGAATTGAAGGCCGCGGTAGAAAGTGACGGTGTGTATGAGATGTCCCTGTATTATAAGGCGGGAACAAACAGCCAGATCGCATACCGGATCAACGGTGCGAAGGCAATCAAGACAGGACTGATCTGTTCGGGAACAAATTCCATCGCCAAATACACTTGCTTTGTAGAATTGAAAAAGGGCGAGAACTCGATTGTATGTTATAATCCAAATGCAAATTTCATCGGTCTTGACCGGGTGGCAATCGGAACGGAACCGTCCGGCTCCATGACAGCGACCCTTTCAGATGAGACAGATTACGGACTTGCCGTGGATGAAGATGCGACAAAATATTCCTATACGGAATACAAAGCCATTGATGGCGAAACGAATGCAGTGAAGGAGCCAGAGGGATATGTGGGCTGGCTCGGAGAAAACGCTTCTTCGTATCTGACGATTTACGTAAACGTTGAAAAAGCAGGTACGTATAAAATGCGGATCGGCTATATGACGGGGGCAGCGCGAAGCTTTTACCTCAGTGTGAATCATCAGACTGCCGTCAAAATGGATGGTCCGTCGACCGGTGGTTATAAGATGGATTCGCTTGGTTATCTGTTCAGCGAAGTGAAGCTAAATGCAGGGGAAAATTCCCTCACTTTCACAAATCCAAGTGCCGCTTGTCCGAACATTTACAGTGTCGGTATCTCAACACAGTCCGTGGAAGAGATGACAGCGCAGCAAGAAAGCAAAAAGGAAGATTCATCGGGACAGTCCCAGAATACAGTCGCAGACAATCCGGAGAAGAGTGCGAGTGAAACCACGGACACTGGATCGACCGGGACAACTTCGCAATCCCAGAGCAAAACCACAACAACGGTCGGAAAAGTTAAGAACCTAAAAGTATCATCAAAGAAAAAAGGCCAGATGACAGTTTCGTGGAAAAAATTAAAAGGCATTTCCGGTTATCAGATCCAATATGGAAAAAAGAAAAATCTAAAGAATTCAAAGAAAGTTACAGT
The DNA here is from genome assembly GCA_900319095.1 of uncultured Eubacteriales bacterium. Lineage (GTDB taxonomy): Bacteria > Bacillota > Clostridia > Lachnospirales > Lachnospiraceae > Eubacterium_F. The sequence continues at coordinate 12,709 of ONNE01000015.1, forward strand.
AAAGAAGTCCAAAAATACATGGACAAAGAAAAAGCTAAAATCCGGAAAACAATTTTATGTTCGGATTCGCGCATATAAAGTAGTATCCGGCAAAAAGAAATATGGAAAATGGACCGGCAAAAAGAAAATAAAAATCCGATAGAGTTCTGCATTGACGAGCCCCCTGTAATGGTGTATATTACAAGCAGGGGGCGAGACAATGCAGATTACAAGTAAGTTTACCATAGCGGTTCACATCATTACCGCAATTGATTTTTTTAAGGACACTGAGAAAGTTACGAGCAATTTCCTTGCTGGCAGCGTGGGAGCTAATCCTGTGATTGTGCGGAATGTAATGGGACAATTAAAAGAGGTAGGCATCATTGAAATAAGTCAGGGTAAGAGCGGTATAACACTGGCAAAAGACCTGGAAGACATCACTTTCTTTGATATTTATAAAGCGGTTGATTGTATCAATGAGCAAGGGCTGTTTCATTTCCACGAGAACCCGAACGCAGCGTGTCCGGTAGGTAGAAATATTCATAAGTCCACGGACGACAGATTGAAGAAGATACAACTCGCTATGGAAGATGAAATGAAACAGATTACTCTTGCCGACGTAGTGGCAGATACCCGCAAAGCAATTATCAATGAAGCTGCGATTTTGTAAAGTCAGTCCGGTATCCATATCCTCACAACAGTTCCACCCTCTTCTCTTATAGAAAAGGAGATGGTACCGCTGCACATCATGGAAAGCCGTTCACGAATGTTGTTGATGGCAATATGGGGTTCCCTGTTGTCGCTGATGGCATCATTGTTTCCGTCAAAGCCCGGACCGTTGTCAATCACGATGATCTCACTTCCGTTCTCTGTTTCCTTTGTCTGCACAGAAATATACAGAGGCTCAAGCTCCGGATCGACACCGTATTTGATGGAGTTCTCAATGATGGGCTGTAAGGTGAGGGGCGGGATGCGGAAGTTCATATGTGGGGTATCGAACTCCACGAACATCGCTTTTTTCGGATTCTGTTCGCATAGATAATAGATGCTGGCCATGGTATTGTAGATAAAATGTGGGCGCATCTGTAACACCTTGATACTTGTCTGTGCCCTGGCATTTTTCTCGCGCTCATTTACATACTGCTGCATATGGTCAGTGATTATGAAAATGAGCATGAAGAATGTAGAGACAGCAGTACCTTATTCGGACCTGACATAAAAAGAGCGAGCTGAGAGATCAGATCAGAAAAAATGTAGACAATCAGAAGAGGGAAAAAAATCATGAAAAATCTTCGGCTGATTTTTTCCATATACGGGGATGCTATAGTAAGAATCAGTCCGATGACCGCAACGACCAGTCCGGCACACACGATTCCAAAGTTCGTAAAATCTATCCAATTCGTCATATATTGTCATCTCCTTTAAGGGGATAGCGGAGTTTGGTAAGCTGTTTTTTCACTGCAGCTTCTGAAATAGGTTTCAGCAGGAATCCGCAGGCTCCCGTGTCCCAGGCATCGAAAGAATATTCCACATAGGCAGTAAAAAATATAATATTCATGCGAGGGTTGATGGTTAGAAGATCCCGGCACAGATCAAGTCCGCTCACTTTACCCATCTCAATATCCACAAAGGCGAGAGATACCGTATTCTCTCTTGCAAAGGCAAGAGCCTCCGATGGCTTTGTAAAGCCTTTGACAGTTGAGTACGGCAGAACCTTTTTGAAAACAGGAATACTGCCGGTAAGAATGATTTTCTCATCGTCTACCATAATAACATTAGGAGAGTTGTTCTGATTCAGTGAAGCAGTAATAAGATAAGATACATCGATACTGAGAGTATCCAATATTTTTGAGAGCATATCAGCATCGGGCAGGCGTCTTCCCCTCTCCCAGTTTGTGATCGTGGTACGGTCAACATGTATCAGATCGGCAAGCTGCTGCTGGGAGAACCCTTTCTCTATTCTTATTTGTCTTATCATCTCACCTAAGGGATTGTTCATATCTCACCATTCCTTTCCTATGTCTTTTTATCATAACCTATCATTTAAATAATAACAAGCATTTATTGACCGAACATATGTTTTATGTGACATTCTGAAACATCCTCTTGAATCCGACGAAAGAGTGTTTTATAATTTTCTTAGTTGTACTTGATTCCCGGCCGATACCGGGAGTCTGGGGATGAAAAAAGGACGTTGTACATGGGAGGAAATGAGGAATTCGATGATTAGAACAGACAGGAAAGGTGCGGAGCTGACAGTTCAGATTTGCGATGTCGTGGATTGGCAGACGGAGGATGAACTGGAACGGATTGTTGCATGGGAGCTTGATGACGTTGAGACGCTTTATTTTGATATGTCCGGGGTGGAGGACATTTCTTCGCTGATGCTGAGAGTCGTCCTTTATGCAAGGAAGCAGATGAGTGGCAAGGGAAAGCTGATCTTATGCAATGGGAATGAAAAGATCGTAAACATTTGTGAGACGCATGACATAGACTACAGATAAGATGGACGAAGGTTACAAGCATTGTCAATGAAACATAAGTTCATGTGACATTCTGACACATCCTCTTGAAATCAACATAGTTTTTGCTAAAATAAGCACAAAAGCACTTGACATAGCTTTTTATATCAAGTATCAAAAAAATTTATTCATGGTTACACGCATAATCATTATGCTTGTAATAGCATATACAATAGAAGTCGGTTATGGCAGATAATACCTGATTAAATCCATATCCTTTCCTTTGGAATAAAATGATTCACCCGTTTGTGTATTAGATTTAGATCCCCCAATATAACCGACTATATTGTATATTGCCTTGTTGAATAAAAGTGTTAGCGTATCAGTGGCAGCGGATACAAATATCAGAGAAGAAACTTTTCCTTTATGGCAGATAATTGCCCAACATTGTGCTGACACAAGTGTCTACGAGTTCAAATAATTCGCACATCTTTGCTTGGATAGACCGGATTCTGTTCTCCGAAATAAGTCTTGTTCGGAAGAAAAAACTGTTTTAATTGCAGATAGTAAGAATATAAATGCTCCCGCTTCATAAAAACAACGGTTTTATAAGGGTTTTATTTCGAACAAATGCTCTGAGTTTCGTTCTGACACATCCCCTTGAAATTTTCAAAGGTGCTGATATACTATACATTTGTAGTGTCCACTTTTTAGGGATTCAGGTAAAAAAGAGGTTGACGAATGGTTTAACATAAAATCCTTTAGACAGACAGTAGTCTGCCCTTTTTTGCGTACACATGATAATAAGACACTCGGTGAACCCTACGGATAGTTCCGTAGGATTTGCCGAGTGTTTTTTATATTAAATTTTCATTTCTGGTAATTAGCAAGCCAAAATGCAAGATGTGAACTAAGTAACAACGAAACATGTTATCAACATGATACCGAAGAGGGAGAGATAAAAACAGACGGCATCATGTTCAAAAAATAAGAAAAAGGAGTGAAGAACTTATGCAACAAAAAAAGAAAAAAACAGCTATGGTCAGAAACTTTCTGATAGTACACTATCAGGTTGAACTGTAAATCCGAATATTGTAGGTACTTTCTCATGGGCTGAACCCGATACAGTACCGGTAGTGGCTGACAGCGAAACAAAAGATTTTGTGGTTAAGTTCACACCAACAGATCCTAATTATGCAGAATCAACATGTAATGTTAAGGTAAAGGTTAATAAGGCAGCGGCTCCTGCAACGAAAGATAGTCTTCTGTGGTCATCCGCTTTTCAGTAAAAGTCAGGTTATCATTCAGTTCCGGTTCGTATGTAACCTGATGGCAGATATAAACAGTTCTTTTGTCAATATCCACATCTTCCCACTTAAGTCCGGTCAATTCTCCTACACGGATAAAGAGATTGAAGTCTAATCGGATTGCCAGAGCATATGGATAATTTTTTCATGGTATCATCTGAGGACTCTTCCGTGTCACGACCTGTTATATCTTTTTGAAGCAGAGCTATCAACTGCTTTTTGTGGGAATCAAAGGCTGAAATGGATCTGATAGCCTGCGGATTATATTCAGTTTTTCGCATGATATCAGACCCCTCTCTGTTTCTCTGTGAAATGATAATGGATAAAAATATCCCAATTTTTGTTCGACATATACATCATATCAGGGCAGGAGGATGAAGTGAAACACAATGGGCACTGAAAAAAACATCATATCAAGGTGGTAAAAAATGAAGGTAAAAAATGGAGCTTGAGTGCATTGTTGCACCCAAAATTATGAGATTAATCGTATGATAAATATGGTATGATGACATCAAGGCAAGTAATATATGTATCATGGTGTAGAAGATGGCACGAATTTATTCACAGAGGAAATGCTACCGCTTTATTATATAATTTTTTAAGAATATCTATAAAGTTTTTCACACACTCTCGGGAATCATTTCTGTGAGACAGCAATACACAGTGGAAGCTGTCGTCACAGTCGTATGGAATCCATGCGAATTGTCCACTGTGGTCATTTAGGAAGCCCGGTGCGAGACAGATACCGTGTCCTGCGGCGACATTTGTCAAGGTGCTATCGTGATCCGGACTATTAAAATACGATATCTTACCGGAGGATATAAGCTTTTGTTGTATGGAGCGTAGCAGCTCAGGAGAGCCGCCTCCAACCATAAGAGTTCTGCCATATATATCTTTATCTGTAATCAGGTTTTTCTTAGCCAGAGGGTCATCCTTATCCGCAATCAGATAAACATGACTGTCAAAAAGCTCGTGGACGGTAGTGCCTGCGAGCTGTCTTGTCTGTTCTTTTAAGGCGAAACAGATATCAGATTCATTTTTTAAGAAACTGTCTAAATTGCCACCATATTGAAATTTTGGCGTAATCTGAACACCCGGATACTCGTTTTCAAAGATACGGATAGCCTCCGGGAGAAAATATATAGACTGACGAACGCTAAGAATTATGGAAATGCTGTCATGATATTTGGCACTGAAGTTCTGTCCCTGCTCTATTGCACGCTTCATTTCATCACGCATACCCGAAAGAAAATTAACGAATTGCGAGCCCGCAGGGGTGAGCGTAGCACCTTTGCCATTTCTTTCAAATATCTTGAATCCAACTTCTTCCTCAAGGAGCTTTATCTGATAAGAAAATGTGGGCTGACTGACAAAGAGATTATCAGCTCCCTTGGAAAAGTTCTCTGTTCTGGCGAGTTCTATACAATAATCTACCTGTTTTGATGTCATAAAATCACCTGATATTTAAAAATCAAATTAACTATTTAATGTTTCTATTGGACATCATAGCATTTTTGTGAGAAAATGTAAATACAAAAATAAAGAAGTCGTGAATGATTACAACAAATCGAACGGAGGTTACACTATGTCAAAGACACTTATAGCATTTTTTTCAAGAGCGGATGAGAACTATTTCGGCGGAGCGATGAGGTATGTTAAGGTCGGGAATACCGAGATAGTGGTTGGTCTTATGAAGGAGCTTATCGAAGCGGACACCTTTAAGATCGAGATGAAGGAACCGTATTCGCCGGTATATATGACCTGCATAGAGGAGGCAAAGAAGGATTTAAGGGAGAATAAGAGACCTGAGCTTGTAAGCTATCCTGATAGCATAGATGAGTATGATACAATCATTTTGGCGTATCCAAACTATTGGGGGACAATGCCATGTGCGGTAATGACATTTCTTGAGAAATTCGATTTTTCGGGTAAGAGGATTCTTCCGCTATGTACAAATGAGGGAAGCGGAATGGGATCAAGTGTGAGCGACCTTAAGAAGCATACTTCGGGAGCAGAGATCACAGATGGACTTTCTATCACAGGAAGTCAGGTTGCCGAAGCTAAGCCGAAGGTAGAAAAGTGGCTTAAGGAAAATGGAATTATATAGAGTGGGAGTAGAAGGAAACGATCGGAGGTAGATATTTATGATACCTATGAAAAAGATTTGTATGTATGTGCTGACTCTTGCCTAAGTTCTTACGATGCTCCCAACAGTGAAACTCAGTGCGGCGGCTAAAAAGCAGGGCGAAAAAATATAAGTTGATATGTAAGATTAATGTAACAGCTAAGGATAGCAGCACGGATTTAACGACAGAAACACCACTTCCTTCTACAACAGAAACTCCTATACCTACAGATTCCAATGGGGATAAAACTCTGGTGGTCTACTTCTCAAGGGCAGGACATAACTATGTGTCAGGTGGCAATTATCCATCGATAGAGATTGGCAACACTGAGGTAATCGCCAAGAAAATTATAGCTAAAACCGGTGCGGATGAATTTAAGATTGTTCCAACAGTAGCATATCCCGATGATTATCTTGAGACGGTAAAGATTGCAAATGATGAACAGGATGCCAATGCCAGACCCACCTATGTTGGAGATGTTGCTGATTGGGGTAGTTACAAGAATATTTTCCTTGGATGGCCGAAGGGCTGGGCGGTATTCCGTCTGGCAAAGGAAGTTTGGACGGATGAGGCTGATGGCTCGAACCCTTCTGACAAGGACAGATTCCAGAGGGAAATCTTTTTCCCTATAGGCGAGCCTGATCCATACGGAGAGTTTTTCATCGGACAGAGCTATCTTGCACCTGTATCTGCAGAGCAGGTGTCCGTGTTCAATGTGACATTTGAGCCTTCATGCAGGAACAACTGGCACATCCACCATGCGAAGAGCGGTGGCGGTCAGTTCCTTATCTGTGTCGGCGGCAGGGGCTGGTATCAGGAAGAGGGTAAGGAGGCAGTTGAACTGACACCCGGCAAGGTTATTAATATCCCCGCAAATGTAAAGCATTGGCATGGAGCAGCTGCTGACTCGTGGATGAGCCATCTTGCAGCGGAGATTGATGGTGAGGATGCATCAACAGAGTGGTGTGAGCCTGTGTCGGAGGAAGAGTATGCGAGATTAAAGTGATTTTTGGAGAGTTATCTTTAGATTGATGAAATAAGTAAATCGGGATTTGCGGAGGTGTAGTGATGAGTAAGACGGTCAGAAAAATCATTGCCATAGGCGGCGGTGAAAATGGCAGGATCAATAGTAAA
>ONNE01000163.1 GCA_900319095.1 uncultured Eubacteriales bacterium
ATCAGACAGATTTTTTCGCCCTCTTCGTTTTTGCCCACATAGATTCTGTTGTCTTCGATCATTTCGTATACCCTCCTCTTTATCATCCATTTTTCTTTTTATAATTCGGCTCGAGCCTTGCCAAAAGTCCTGCCAGATGATCCACTCTGTCCGGTGGCACATCACCAGCCAGCAATCCCTCCATCGCACAGATAAATCCACTCACATAGAACTCGTGAAAAAATGCGTTGTCCTCTGCGGTCATATCCTCAAAAGTGAGGGTGTACTCGCGTGTTTTTTTCAGATATGCCTTTCGAAAAGCACTGTCATCTTTCTTAAGAAGTGCCAGTATCAGACGTCTTCTCTCCAAAAAATAATTCATGAGATCCCTCATATGACGATAAAAATCTTCATGTTTTTCAAACTCTTCCAAAAGAGCCCCAATATCATCCAACATCTGCCAAAGTATCTGATGATACAGATCAATGGAATCTGTATAATGTGCATAAAATGTGCTGCGGTTTATGTCTGCGATCTCACAGATCTCCTTGACTGTAATCTTGCTGCCATCATCTCTTTCAATACATGTGACATAAGCTTCCAGAATTCGCTTTTTGGTATTTTTTACTCTTCGGTCTTCTGCCATATTTTTTCCTTTCTTTTTAGTCAACAAAAACATGGTTGAGTGTTGTTTATCATACACTCAGACTTATATTGATGCTTGAACCATACAATACTTCTCAATTATAATAGAAACAGAATATTTTTACAACAATTATCCATTGAAATAATTTTTGTAAAAGGAAATCGAATTCACAGGAGGAAACAAAAATGAAAAAAAAGTTAAGCCTGATAGCTGTGTTGGTTTTGTTGACACTGCTACCGCTGATTGCATCTGCGATCATTATTGGTACGATTTCGATTAATGCGATTGAAGACATGGTACTAACCGAGATTGAGTCCGCTCTTCACACAACCGTAGAGGCAAGCGGAAAACATTTTAATGATATTGCGAGCTCCGGAGACGGCAGCTGGGTTCTGGCTGATGACAAGCTGACCCTCGGTGGTGTTGCTTCTATCGATTCGGATGATGATTTCTTCACATCGACCGAGGAAGAGGATGTATATCTCACTCTGTTCTACGGAGACACAAGATACGGCACATCGATCAAAGATGACTCCGGCAAGCTCATCGTTGGCACAAAGGCAAGCGATACCGTGATTTCAGAAGTCCTCAAGGGCGGACAGAATAAATTCTTAGACCACGTTGAGATTGTCGGTCAGGATTTTTCCGGATATTATATCCCGATGAAAGACGGCAATGGCGAGATCGTCGGCATGATGTTTGCCGGCACTCCATATGCGGACACACAGAAAACCATCAATAAGAATCTGACCGTGATTGTGATCGTTGCTATTCTCAGTATTTTGGTATTTGGTGCCATCGGCTTTTTCGTTGCTTTTATCATCAGTAAACGTGTTAAAAAAGTTTCGGATGTTGTCAGTGTGATCACGGATGGTGACTTCAGCCAGACAATTGAAGATCAAAACAAGATTAAGGAGTTTTCGGAAATTACAAACAATATGGAAACCATGCGTGCCAAGTTGCAGGAGGTTCTCACTGAAATCGTTCAGCACGCCCAGGCAGTCAGTGACGGAGCCGACTCCACAGAGGTGAGCATTGCGGATTCCCGCACGATGACAAGCAACATCAACGATGCCGTTGATGATCTGGCAAAAGGTGCCATGGCTATGGCGGACAATGTACAGGATGCCTCCAATCTCACTGCCAACATTGGTAATTCCGTTGACAAGGTTCTTTCCTCTGCCAACACAAACATCGAGATGGCGGATGCTGTATATCAGAGTTCCATTCACGTACAGGAGCAGTTGGAAGAGCTTAAGAGAGAGGATAAAGAGACCGATGCCAAAGCCGGTGAGGTACAGGATTCCGTCGGTGAGACCGCAAAAGGAGTCAATGAGATCTCCCATGCCGCTGAGGCGATCATCAACATCGCAAGCGAGACCAATCTTCTGGCCTTGAACGCTTCGATTGAGTCGGCTCGTGCCGGTGAGTCCGGAAGAGGATTTGCCGTTGTCGCCAACAACATCAAGGATCTCGCAGAGGAATCCGATAAGTCAGCGAATGAGATCACAGCAATGCTCGCTAAGATCTCCGCTCTGTCAGAGCAGAACATGACCCTGACCACCGCAATCAAAGAGGCGACCAGCAATGAGTCCGTTGCCTTTGACAAGATGAGCATCGCCTTCGATGATATGGAAAAACAGTTGGAGGACAGCGAAGAGGCAAACAAAGAAATCAAAGGGCTGGTTGAATCCGTTAACCATGATAAGAATGCGATCATGGATGCGATTGAGAGTCTCTCCAGTATTTCTGAACAGAATGCCGCTTCTACCCAGGAGACGAGCGCTGCTCTCACCCAGTTGAATGAGAATATGCAGGCAGTCGTTGAACAGGCCCAGTCGTTGAAAGCGATTTCCGACAACTTAAAGAACAGTGTTTCCTTCTTTAAAGTCTGATTCATAAAAGATATTGATTCATAATAAAAACCATCCGTCAGTTACGACGGATGGTTTTTTGGTTTACCAATTCTATATAATATCAATGATTATGCGAGCTCCAGAATTTCTTTGAACCGCTTTGCATCCAGCGGAACATAGTGTCCGACCTCACCGTTCCTGGTTGCGCGCTCTGCCATTTCATCGAAGTGCTCACTTCCTATGTTTAACTCCTTTAGGGACGTCTTGAGATTGAGCGATGAAAAATATGCCTTGAGTTTGTCGGATAATATAAGCGCCTGCTCTCTCTCGGTATAGTTGTAGGGATCCACATGGAAAACCCGGACCGCAAGTCTTGCCAATTTCCACGGTTTCACCTCTGCCATATATTTGGTCCATGCCACAAGGACCACCGCCATTCCCTCACCGTGTGTAATGCCGTAGGTGGCACTCAATTCATGTTCGATGCGGTGGGAACCCCAGTCCCCAATTCTTCCGGTGTCCAAAAGATTGTTGTGTGCCACGCTGGCCAGCCACTGGATTTCTGCTCTGGCATCCAGATCTTTGGGATCCTTCATCAATCTCTCTCCATTGACCAGAAGGGCCTGCACCGCTCCCTCGATGAGATAATCCGTCACATCCGTATGTTTGACATCCGAAAAATATCTCTCTAACAGATGAGAGAGGATATCTGCCACGCCACAGGAAGTCTGATAGGCGGGAAGTCCCAGAGTATATTCCGGATTCATAATCGCAAACTTTGGTATGATCCGGTCATCTTCAAATCCCAGTTTCCACTCTTTATTGGACAGGATTGCTGCGTTGGACGTCTCAGAACCACTGGCCGGCAAGGTTGTGATCACACCGGTGGAAATCACTTGTTCTGGCACAATTCCCTTGTCAAAGAAATCCCAGACATCGCCATCATATGGAATTCCCAAAGCCACCGCCTTGGCCGTGTCGATCGAACTTCCGCCCCCGACTGCCAGAATAAAATCAATCTTTTTTTCCTTGCCCAGTGCGACAAGCTCTCTCACCAGTTCAATGGATGGATTCGGTACTACCTCTCCATTCTCATAAAAATCAATCGCTTCTTCCCGGCAGATCTCTTCCACGGTATCGTAGATTCCCAGATCCTTGATAAAGTCTCCACTATAAACCATCAGGAGGGAAGTTGCCTTCTCCTCCTGAAGTAATCTGCGAAGCTCTTTTTGAGAACCTTTACCGAATACAATTTTTGCCGGGTTATGATATTGAAAATTTACCATCTTATCATAATCCTCCTGTACTCTTATTTGTCATTTTTTTACTGAATGCCATCTCTCCATGTGGCCGGTTTGAATTCGTCTTTAATTGGAAGCAGACGGTCATCGATATCAATCTGGAACACAGAGTTGAAGTTGTTTGTCGCCATCATCTGTGCGCCAAAGCCAACAATGACAACCAGCTCTTTATCGTTAAAATACTTTCTGAGGCGGTCAAACAGATCATCGGAAATCTTTGTCGGATCTTTTACCATCTGTCTTCCGAGCTCAACTAATAAATCCTCTTTCTCGGTCGTCTCAAATTGATTTGGATCCAATCCGAGTGCTTTGAGATCACTGATAAAGAACAGTGAGCACAACATACAACTGTTTGTTGTGGAGACCGCATGCGCAAAGATGGTCGCCTCTCTCTCACTGATCACCTCTACCAGTCGGTTCCATGATGTATACCATGCCATAAAAGCATCATACGTAGCTGCATCCTGTAACAGTCCCTTTTTCATATTGGTCACAGCATTTCTTCCTGCCAGCTCTTCATAGCGCTCGCGCTCTGCTCCTGTTGTCTCTTCCAACTCTAATAATTTAATTCTAGCCATTTTTTTGTCCACCTTTCTTTTGGATTATTTTTTTATTTTGAATCATTCATTCACTTAGTCCAAAGGAACCACGGCTCCCTCATAGGTATCTTCAATGTATTTGCGAATCGTATCACTCTGAAGAACCTCTACGAGTTTTTTGAGAGCTTCGTTGTTCTCATTTTCCTTGCGGGTCACAACAATGTTGGCATAGGTCTGTGCCGCTACGCCCTCTGAGGACTCTACAGCCAGTGCGTCCTTTACATGAAGACCGCCCTCAAGAGCATAATTGCCGTTCATGATTGCAATGTCTACATCCTGCAGCGATCTTGCGATCTGTGCCGGATCAATTTCCTTGATCTGAATATTTTTCTTATTCTCTTCAATATCTTTTACGGTTGCGCTGATGCCGGCACCCTCTTTCAGGGTAATGATGCCCTCCTGCTCAAGTAAAAGCAATGCTCTGGCCTCATTGGTCGTATTGTTCGGCACGGCTACAGTCGCCCCATCGGACAAATCATCCAGGCTCTTTGTCTTACCTGCATAGATTGCAAACGGCTCATAGTGAATCGCCCCTAAGGAGACTAAATCTGTCTTGTTTTCCTTATTAAAGTCATCCAGATACGGCTGATGCTGAAAATAATTCGCATCCAAACTTCCCTCAACCACACCGGTATTCGGTGTCACAACGTCTTCAATCTCAACGACTTCAAGATTGATACCATCTTTTGCGAGTATCTCTTTTGCCTGTTTTAAAATTTCAGAGTGGGGAGTGATCGAAGCTCCTACCTTGATTGTCGTGGACTCAGAAGATCCTCCTGAACTCTCATTTGACTCACCGGACTGCGCCTGATTTCCACAACCGGTCAGTAAACTCCCGGTCAACAATACCACTGCTGTGGCAAATGCTAATATTCTCTTTGCTCTCATGTAACATTCCTCCATTCTTTCTACATCTTTTCTATCATTCCAAATGCACCCTGCAAATTGCATCATGAATGTCTTGATTTTACAGACAGCCTAGTTCCAATTTCCTGAAACAGCTGTACAATCAGAATCAATACCACTACGGTGATCAACAAAACATCCGTCTGATATCGATAATATCCATACCTCAATGCGATATCTCCCAGTCCACCGCCACCGATACATCCTGCCATGGCAGAATATCCAAGTACCGTCGATAAATTGATGGCCACTCCCAAGAGCAACGACGGCACAGCCTCCGGCAGCAAGAATCCGGTAATCATCTGAAACGGGGTCGCTCCCATGGACTGCGCTGCCTCGATAATCCCCGGCGGCACTTCCTTGAGCGATGATTCAACCATCCTCGCCACAATCGGAATCGCTCCCACTGACAAAGGAACAATCGCAGCGGTTGTCCCGATGGATGTCCCCGCAATCAACCGGGTAAAGGGAATCAAAAATACCAGAAGAATCATAAATGGTATAGAGCGAAAAATATTGATGACGATTCCGAGCACCAGATTGACCGGCCGGTTCGGAAGTACGCTCCCCTTTTCTGTGACGACGAGCAGAACCCCCAGGGGAAGTCCTACCACATAGGCGATCACAATGGATACGAGAGTCATCTGCAGGGTCTGTAAAAACCCCTGCCAGATCTCACTAAACACAAAGGAATTCATGTGTCTGTCACCTCCTGTCCCTCAACTTCTGTCACGGCAACTCCCGCATCTTTTAAAAACGATATCACGGTCTTTGCCTCTCCCGGATCTTTGGGCACTTCAATGATCATCTGCCCATATCCGACACCGCCAACACTCTTGGTATTGGCACTCAAAATATTGACCTTCAATCCGGTCTTTTCGACCAGATTTCCAATAATCGGTTCTTTTGCGGATAATCCGTCAAAAACAATGCGAAAACATTTTTTGTCCGTCATATCAAATGGATTATCTTCTTTTATGAGCGGCAGAATCATATGCTTTGCCGCCTCTGACTCAGGATTGGTGAAGATGCTCTTTACCTCTCCCAATTCCGCCAGTTTCCCGTGGTCGATGATTGCGACGCGGTCACAGATCTTTTCGATCACTGACATCTCGTGGGTGATCACCACAACCGTCACTTTCATTTCCTGATTGATCTTTTTTAACAAGGTTAAGATCTCTTCTGTGATCTTGGGATCCAGCGCACTGGTCGCCTCATCGCAGAGCAGGACTTTCGGGTTCATGGAAAGCGCCCTTGCGATTGCCACCCTCTGTCTCTGTCCTCCTGAGAGCTGTGCCGGATAAACATTTGCTTTCTCCTCAAGGCCGACAACCTTTAACATCTCATAAGCTCTCTCTCTGCACTTCTTTTTATCTACTTTTGCAATTCTCATTGGCACCATGATGTTTTGTAGTACGGTTTTTCTCATCAGGAGATTAAAATTTTGAAAAATCATGGCAATGGACTGTCTGGCACTTCTCAACTGAGATGGTGTCAACTGTCCCAAGTCACTCCCACAAAACCGCACAGTCCCCTCGGTCACATCCTCTAACCGGTTCAGGAGACGGACCAGGGTACTTTTTCCCGCTCCGCTCATACCGATGATTCCAAAGATTTCACCTTCATAGATCGGGAGACTGATGTCATCGACGGCAACCACATCGGATGTCGCATCGGTAAACACTTTGGATACATGATCTAATTCATAGATTGCACTCTTGTTGTTATCCATCCTTTTGTCTCCTTTCTTTTTCTCTGACTGTGTCTATATTATACTATTCCTATAGGATTAATGTCAATTAATTAAATTTGATATTCCGTTATAGCCTTAACCTATAACAAATCTATTCGTATAAGTTGCAGCTAAAGTAACGGTCTCCGCGATCCGGAAATACAACCACAATTCTGGCTCCATCGGTTTTTGCCGCCAGCTTTTTGGCGGCTGCGAGTGCCGCGCCAGATGAGGTACCGGCAAAAATCCCTTCCTTTTTTGCCAGTTCTCTCGCACAG
>ONNE01000032.1 GCA_900319095.1 uncultured Eubacteriales bacterium
CTGATACGGGGAGAGAGAGCAAAGATTCTGGGAAGAATCTGCATGGATCAGTTTATGGTAGATGTCACACATATAAAAGATGTCCGCATGGGAGATGAGGTGACGATTTTCGGACAAGATGGAGAGGCTGTGCTTCCGGTAGAAGAAGTTGCGGATCTGGCACACTCCTTTAATTATGAATTTGTGTGCTGTGTTTCACAGCGGGTACCAAGAAAATATATCGGTGAAAAAGAGTAACTGGATTGAATATCGTCTCGTATATTGGTAATAATATGAATATCCATAACAGTTTGTTCCGGAAAAATCCGGACAGCCTGATCAATATAGTAAAGGAGAAAAAAGAACATTGGTAGTCAAACGAGGCGATATTTACTATGCAGACTTAAGACCGGTTGTCGGCTCTGAACAGGGTGGTGTGCGTCCGGTTCTGATTATACAAAACGATATGGGGAACCGATATAGTCCCACCGTGATCTGTGCAGCGATTACATCCAGGATGAACAAGGCAAAATTGCCCACACATGTGGCGCTGGGAGCGGATCACTATGATATTGTAAAAGATTCGGTTGTATTATTGGAACAGATCAGAACAATTGATAAATCCAGGCTCAGAGAAAAAGTCTGTCATCTGGACGAGACGATTTTAGAGGAAATCAACAGCTCGTTAAAAGTCAGTCTGGCACTTCCTACATAAGAAAAGAATGAAAAAAAACAAACAGCTGGGAAGAGCTGTTTGTTTTTCGATACCCGAAGGTATCAAAGCGTATAATAGGGTGGGAGTAGAAAGTTTATACTTTCCGATGTTTAATCTATGGGATAAATGTGTCAGAAATGTGTCGAGGCATAAAGAATGTCAGATAATAGAACGATTTTACAATCTGCCCTTGCAATGACAGGTACTTTCAGAGTATACTAAACACAGAGAAAAAACAAAGGAATGATTCAAGGGATGAAAATAGGACTAGTAAGGCACTTTAAGGTAGATTGTCCTCACAAGTTTTGGATGACTTCGGAGGATTTTCGAGAGTGGTCAGAAAAATATGAGCATGCCGGGGTGATAAAAAACCGGGTAGATATGTATGGTGTTCAGTGGGATATTTGTTACAGCAGTGACTTAGAGAGAGCTGTCAAAACAGCAAAAGAGGTATACAGTGGAAACATTTATCTCGACCAGCTGCTTCGTGAGGTTGATAATGCACCATTTATCCACACGGAACAGATTCGCCTTCCGTTTCCAATCTGGCATTTCTGCGGCAGATTGGCATGGTTTTTCCGGTCGAAAAGCCAACCGGAGGGAATCCACGATACTCGTCGGCGAGTTCGTCGTTTTTTCTATCACATGGATTGGAGTAAGGACAATATATTAATTATTTCACATGGTTTTTTGATTTTTAATTTTGTTTTTGAACTCTTTCGTCTGGGTTTTGTCGGAAAAGAAGTTCACCGGGTTCGCAATGGATTGTTATATATCTATGAGATTCCGGATGATCGCAGACCGGATTTTTCCAGACCCCAAAAGAATAAAAAGTATACGGTTTTGAGAGGTTGATATGAATTATACCATACTCTGTGTGGGGAAAATCAAAGAAAAATTTTATAGGGATGCGGTAAATGAATATTGTAAGAGATTGAGTCGGTATGCCAACGTACAGATCTTTGAAGTGGCAGATGAAAAGACACCCGATGGCGCCTCAACGACAGAGGAAGAACAGATTCGTCTCAGAGAGGCGGATCGCCTGCTCTCAAAAATCAAAGATCCTATGTATGTGATTGCGTTAGATTTAAAGGGCAAAGAATATGATTCGGTTGCCTTTTCGAAACATTTAGAAAAAATGATGATACAGGGAAACAGCCATTTGGCATTTGTTATTGGAGGCTCTTTAGGTCTGCATCCGGCCCTTTTGTCGCGCGCAGATGAATCGATTTGTTTTTCAAAGATGACATTTCCCCATCAGCTGATGCGTGTGATTTTGTGCGAACAGTTATATCGGGCAAACCGGATTCGTATGAATGAACCCTATCACAAATGAAATCGCAATAAAGAGAAGAAATTTACGGGACTGGAGGAGAAGGAATGGACGAGAGGCTGCACAGACAGTTGGATTTTATACTTGAAATCGACAAGGCGAAAAATGTATTTCGGCAGACTCACTTGTCCGGACACGGAAGAAATGAGAACGATGCGGAACATTCGTGGCACATGGCGGTCATGGCATATCTTCTGAGGGAATACGCTAACGAAACAGTAGACATTGCAAAAGTCATGCTTATGTGTCTGATTCATGATTTGGTTGAGATTGAGGCGGGAGATACCTATGCCTATGACACAGAGAGATTGAAGACCCAGAAAGAGAGAGAGGACAGAGCAAAAGAGAGTTTATTCTCAAAACTTCCCAAGGATCAGAAAGAAGAGTTGATTGTGCTCTTTGATGAATTTGAGGAGTACAGGACACCGGAATCTAAATTTGCTCATGCCATGGATAATCTGCAGCCTCTTATGTTAAATCACAGCAATGGCGGATCGGACTGGCGGGAACATCAGGTGAGAGCCGAGCAGGTATATGCGCGGCAGTCAAAGACATCGCTTGGGTCTGAGCGCCTGTATGAAGTGACCGATGAGATTCTTAAAGAAAATATACGCAAGGGGAATATAAAAGAAAATGAATCCGATTAGAAAGAGAAAGAGGCCGGCAGTGTACCGACCCCTTTTTTATTTTTAGTTCTGTTCCAACAATTTTTCTGCGCTGGCGATTCGCACGCACAGAGTGAACAATTCTGCAGCAGTCTTCAGATCATCGATTGGCGGATAGGTCGGTGCCACGCGGATGTTAGAATCCTTTGGATCGTTGTGGTATGGCCAGGTTGCACCGGCATCGGTCATTTTGACTCCCGCCTTCTTTGCCAGGTGAACAATCTTTTGGGCACAGTTATCCAGAGATTCAAAACTGATAAAATATCCACCTGCCGGTTTTGTCCACTCACCGATGCCCAATCCCTCAAGGTTCTTGTCAAATATTTCAAGCACAGCTTCGAATTTAGGGCGAATGATATCGGCATGTTTTTTCATGTGTTCAACCATGCCATGGATATCACCAAAGAAACGAACATGACGAAGCTGATTTACTTTGTCGTGACCGATGGTCTGTTTGGACAATTGCTTGAGAATGTCTTCCATATTATTTGGCGATGTCGCAAGAGATGCGATTCCGCTGCCAGGGAAAGTGATTTTTGAGGTTGATGCAAATTTATAGACCAAATCCGGATTGCCGGCTTTTTTGCACTCCGCAAGAATCTCCGGTATGTATGCCTGATTGTCATCGTATAAGTGATGAATGCCATAAGCATTGTCCCAAAAAATACGAAAATCCGGTGCGGCAGGTTTTAACCGCGCAAAACGGCACACAACTTCTTTGGAGTAGGAATATCCCTGCGGATTCGAATATTTTGGCACGCACCAAATTCCTTTAATGGTAGGATCTTTTGAGACATATTCTTCCACCACATCCATGTCAGGGCCATCCGGTGTCATCGCAACCGGAATCATTTCAATTCCAAAATACTCGGTGATACTAAAGTGACGGTCATAGCCGGGAGCCGGGCAGAGAAATTTGACCTGATCCAGCTGAGACCATGGAGTATTGCCAAGGATTCCGTGAGTCATGGCACGTGATACCGTATCATACATAACATTGAGAGAGGAGTTCCCGTAGATGATAATGTTGTCGGGATTGTTCTCCATCATATCACCGACCAGCTCTTTTGCTTCCTGGATACCATCGATCACACCGTAATTCCGGCAGTCTGTTCCGTCATTGCATGACAGATCCATATCAGAACTCAACACATCCATCATGCCCATAGAGAGATCTAATTGTTCGCGGCAAGGCTTACCGCGACTCATATCAAGATGTAAATCCATCTTTTGATATTTATCATACTCTTCAAGGAGTGTAGTCAGTTCGTTTTGCAGTTCCTCTCTGCTCATTTCTGTATAAGCTTTCATCATATTTTAACCTCCGTCGGTTTTTTTACTGATAGCAAAAACACGTCAGCCCGAGAGTATACCACTCAAACTGACGTCATTGTCAAATAATATTATACGCCAGGATGGATTCGTTTGTCAACTTGAAAAGCGTTCTCAGGTAAAAATCATTGTTATTTTATCAGGAATCTGATACAATGAAACAAGATAAAAATTATCATTTAACAGGATTATTTAGTAGGAGAAGAAGAATGGAAAAACAGAGCGGAAACAGTTATGGAAAGCTTGGATTTGGTCTGATGCGGCTCCCTAAAAAAGGGTCTGAAATTGATGTGGAGCATGTGAGCAGGATGGTAGATTCATTTTTGGCGAGCGGACTGACATATTTTGACACCGCCTTTGTCTATGAGGGATCGGAAGAGGCGATTTCCAAGGCATTAGTGAAGCGTCATCCAAGGGAGTCTTATACACTGGCAACCAAACTGAATGCCTTTATGTTTGCTGAAAATGAAGAGATGGCAAAAAGACAGTTTCGAACCAGTCTGGAAAGAACCGGGGCGGGATATTTTGACTATTATCTGCTGCATGCACTGATGGAGAATAATTATCAGAAATATACGCAATATCATCTTTGGGACTATGTGAGAGAGTTAAAGGAAAGGGGAGAAATCAGACATTATGGTTTTTCTTTTCACGCGAATCCGGAACTCTTAGATGAACTTTTGACCGAGCATCCGGATGTGGACTTTGTACAGCTTCAGATTAATTATGCGGATTGGGAAAATCCGGAAGTTGCATCCAGAAAGAACTATGAAGTGGCGCGAAAACACGGGAAGCCGATCATTGTCATGGAACCCGTAAAAGGTGGCACGCTGGCAGATCCGCCAAGTCAGGTGAAAAGGATTTTTGATGAGATCAATCCGGATACCTCCTATGCCTCCTGGGCCATTCGCTTTGTGGCTTCATTAGAGGGAATCCATACGGTATTATCCGGGATGTCCAATATGGATCAGATGATGGATAATCTTTCCTACATGAAGGACTTTAAGCCACTGGATGACAGGGAGAAAGAGGCGATTCAAAAGGCACAGGAAATTCTTGGGGCATCGGAGGAGATTCCATGTACCGCCTGTCATTACTGTACAGAGGGATGTCCGCAAAAAATTCAGATTCCGGATATTTTTAAAGCCATGAATCGACAGATTCTAAAAGGTCAGTTAAGAGAGGCGACAGCAGATTATAAAAATGCCACACAACAGGCATTGGCATCCGAGTGTATCCAGTGTGGTCAATGCGAGTCGGCATGTCCTCAGCATCTCCCGATTATTGATCATCTCAAAAAATGCGTGGGAGCATTTGAGTGACGACATGACCGATCTTTCAGAAAGTGAGAAAACAGATGACGACGAGAGAAGAAGCATTGGCCTTTGGACTGTCTTTTCCCGGAACCTACCAGGATGAACCCTTTCGGGATCCCAATTGGCAGCTGGTTCGGGTAAGAGGAAGTAAAAAAGCATTTTTGTGGACATATGAAAAAGACGGATATATTCATCTCAATGTCAAGACAGAGCCACAGGCTCGCGATTTTTGGCGCGCGGCCTATGATTCTGTCTTTCCCGGCTGGCATCAGAATAAAGAGCATTGGAATACGATACGACTGGATGGTACGATTGACGAAGCGGATATCAAAGAAATGATTGCGCAGAGTTACGACCTGGTCACAGACAGCCCGACAAAGCGGATTTATGAAGCGGTAAAGAAAGTTCCGAGAGGGAAAGTTGCCACTTATTCGCAGATTGCAACGCTTGCCGGTAATCCAAGGATGTGCCGTGCGGTGGGAAATGCTCTTCATAAAAATCCCTATCCGGATGAGATTCCGTGTTATCGGATTGTCAATGCAAAGGGAGAACTGGCCATGGAATTTGCCTTTGGCGGTAAAGAGATTCAGGCAGAGCGATTGAGGGAAGAGGGCATTGAGGTAGTGGATGGAAAAGTAGACTTAAAAAAATATGGAATGGATGAGAAATTAATATGACGACAAGAAAAATAATTCGAAAAAAATTTACGTTTGCCGGTTCTGTTCAGGGAGTCGGTTTTCGATATCGAGCTTATCATATCGCGAATGAACTCTCGCTCACCGGCTGGGTTCACAATGAATGGGATGGCACGGTGACAATGGAAGTGCAGGGCGAGGAGAGTTCCATTGAAGAGATGATAAACCGGATTCAGCATAGAACCTTCAATTTTATTGATAAAATCGAGTCACAGATCCTTTTGCCGGATGAAACGGAGAGGTCTTTCGAGATTCGCTAAGCGAAATTTGATTCAAAGCGCTCCGCAACTTTGCGGACTTCATCTCTGGCAGATAAGAAAGCATCTGCCACTTTTGGATCAAAGTGAGTTCCCGTATCTTCTTCAATAATACTCATTGCCTTTTCAAAAGAAAAAGGTTCTTTATAACACCTGCGCGACACGAGAGCATCAAAGACATCCGCCACAGCCATGATCCGTGCTGACAGAGGAATGTCCTCCCCGGCAAGACCGTATGGATATCCCTTTCCATTCCACTTTTCATGATGACATCCGGCAAGATTTTTTGCTTCTTCAAGATAATCGGCTTCCGGCATAGTTTCAATCGCCTGTGCGATGATTTTTTCACCGGCTGTTGTGTGGGTCTTCATGATTTCAAATTCTTCATAGGTCAATTTTCCTGGCTTATTTAAAATCGCATCCGGAATTTGGATTTTTCCGATATCGTGAAGCGGAGCCGACTGGACAACATTGGCAATATAATCATCGGTTAAAACATTGGAATAATAGCCTTTTTCTCTCATCTTCTCCATAATTATCTGCGTGTAGGCGGCTGTCTTTCGGATGTGATCGCCCGTATGCTGATCCCGATTTTCCACCATATCAGCAAGAACCATTATCAGACTGGATTGCAGTCTGGAAATGGTGTCGGCCTTGTGCTGCAGAGCAGATAAATAATTCATACTGTCCTGGGTTGTCTTGAGTATGGAATGATATAAATTTTCAACCTCATCTCCTGTGTGAATATTGAGATTTTTTAGCTCTTCAATATTTTTACTCCGCGCCTCATCGCTGTTATAGGCAAAAGCGCTTGAAGAAAAGGCAATGGCGTTGATTGGATAGACGATATTGTATTTGGCGAGCCATAATCCTAAAATCAACAATAGAATAAAAAACGCCAAAAACAGGATTATTAATTTAAAGAGAAAATCTTTTTCATAGTGGCGCAGATCGTTCATGGATACATCAGCAGCGGCATAGCAGACACAGGTTCCGTTTTTGTCATATACCGGCTTATAGACGGTCAACAGCCATCCAAATCGCTCATTGGAAATGATTGGGTCGATTTCTTCTCCCTTTTTTAAGGCGGGAAGATATTCTAAAAAGGCATCGTCAAATGGAATTACATCCCCCGGATTAGAACCCATGGAATCTTCCGTGTCCAGATCAAAGACAACATGACAGCCGTCTTCCTCAATCTTATAGACGTAAAGATATTCGATATCCGGGGAACTCGCCTTGATCTGATACAGCAATTTTTCGGTCTCCTGGTATCCGGCCGCGTTTTCTCCCTCTGCCAGAAAATCGTCAATGTGATTGCTGTCTACGACATCGGCAGCGAGTTTTGCTGTTCCCTGCGCCAGCTTCATGTGTTCGTTTCGGGTGTAATTGCGAAAGAGCATGAGACTGATACCGGAAACGATTCCGACAATCAGGATGGCGGCAAAAGAGAGAACAACAACAATTTTAGCCTGAAGTGAGATTGTGCGGCGGTCCGTCTTTTTGATTGTTATTTTCATGGAATCCGGAAGAGGTGTCTGCTTCCATCCGGTGAAATGTAATTTGCTTTTTAGAGAATCCGGAATAAGAGGTAATACGAGCAATACAGCAGCAACTGTAATGGCCTTGTCCAGCAGATGAATCAGGCTTCTCGATTCAAAGAGAGAGCGCTGATCAAAAAGAACTGTGGACGATTCACTGGTTTTAAAACCGTTTAAGAACGATATAAAAAAGGTCTCAAAACTACTGCTGATTAAAGTCAGAACAACGATATACAAAATGACAAAGATAAAATTTTTGTTCCATTTTTTTCGGAAGAACCAGACACTGCACAGAGCAATGAATACATGAACAAGGCTATAAAAAATATAATTTGTATCCAAAAAGATTCCCCTGAAAAGATTCGTAATAAGTGCGACCAGCACACCGGGAAGAAAACCGCCAAGGCAGGAAGAAAAAACAGTTCCGATTGTGTCCAGACAGACCGGAAGATGCAGCCGGTCAACACCTGTGTTCAGCAGCAGATTGAGAATCACGCAGCCGGCACAGAGCGATAAAAAAGAAATTGGATTATTTTGTTTTGCTTTCATAGAACCCCCTATGACAGAAAAAAGTTCTGTCCCAATCAATTATATATAATGAATTATTATAGCATACTTTATGTTTTTCCAAAAGTGTCTTTTGCGAAAAGATTGGATTGAAAAAAAACACTGATTTGTTATAATGATTTCTAAAAAGAAGGGTTTTCAGCAAAGGCAGATTGCGTCTTTGCGCTATAAGATCCGGAATGGAGTTTGTTATGCAAAATGTTTTGATGACTCGGATGAAAGAATTAGTGGTGACTCTGAACCAGGCTGCCCGTGTGTACTATCAGGGGCAGGGTGAGATTATGAGTAATTATGAATATGATAAAATGTACGATGAGCTGGTTGAACTTGAGAAAAAGACAGGGGTAGTTCTGTCGGCAAGCCCAACGGTTCATGTGGGATATGAGACATTGAGCGAACTGGAAAAAGAACCTCATGTCGCTCCCATGTTGTCGCTTGGAAAGACAAAAGAGGTGTCGGATCTTGTATCGTGGATCGGAGACAGAGAGGGGCTTCTCTCACTTAAATTGGATGGTCTGAGTGTGATTTTAACTTATGATGGGGGAATGTTGACAAAAGCGCTCACCAGAGGCAATGGGGAAGTGGGAGAAGTGATTACGAATAATGCAAAGACATTCGTCAATATTCCCGGGAAAATTGCATTTGACGGAACGCTTGTGATTCGCGGTGAGGCTCTCATACGGTATTCGGATTTTGAAGAATTAAATACCAAAACCGCAGAGATAAATGAAAAATATAAAAATCCAAGAAACCTGTGCAGCGGCAGTGTCCGTCAGTTAAATAACGAGATCACAGCGCAAAGAAGAGTTCATTTTTTTGTATATAATATTGTTCAGATCAGTGAGACGCCCTCTTTTTCGAAGAAAGAGGAGCAGATGAACTGGCTTGCTGAACTCGGCTTTGATGTGGTACCTTATAAAGTGGTCGATAAAGAAAGTCTTGCGGGGGCAGTCGGGCAATTTTCTGAAGAAGTAAAAACCTGTGACCTGCCAAGTGACGGGCTGGTGCTTACGTATAACGACATTGAATACAGTGCCTCGCTGGGAAGAACGGCCAAGTTTCCCAAAGATTCGCTGGCGTTTAAGTGGAGAGATGAACTGGCAAAGACAAAACTGTTAGAGATTGAGTGGAGCGCCTCCAGAACCGGACTGATCAATCCGGTCGCAGTCTTTGAACCCGTGGAATTGGAGGGGACGACAGTTACCAGGGCCAGCGTTCACAATGTAAGTATTGTAAGAGAATTAAAGCTAGGAGTGGGAGATATCCTTACGGTATATAAGGCCAATATGATCATTCCCCAGATTTACGAAAATGAGACAAAGAGCAACAATTGTGTGATCCCTGATACCTGTCCGGTGTGTCAGGGAGCTACGCGGTTAGTACAGGAAAACGGATCCAGTGTACTGGTGTGTGTGAATCCCGGGTGTTCAGCCAAAAAAATAAAATCCTTTAGTCATTTTGTGAGCCGCGATGCTCTGAATATCGATGGCTTGTCGGATGCGACGCTTGAAAAATTCGTGAATGAAGGATTGCTTCATTCCATCCCGGATATTTTTAATCTGGTCCACCACAGAGAGGAACTCACACAGTTAGAGGGGTTTGGAGAAAAATCTTATCAAAATCTGGTTCAGGCAATTGAGAGGTCAAAAAAAGTGCCGATTGCCAAGCTGCTGTACAGTTTGGGGATAAAGGGAGTAGGCCTTAGCACGGCAAAAATGATCAGCAGCCAATATCCAAAGAAGCTGTCCGGGTACCATGAGCTTACGATGGATGATCTGATTTCGATTGATGGAATCGGTGAAGTGCTTGCCTCTTCTTTTGTGGATTATTTTGCGGATGAAGAGCATCAGAGGATGATTTCAGATTTAGAGAAGTTCTTAGAGATTGAATATCCGGACGTGTCGTCCGAACAAATGCTAAAGGGACAGACCTTTGTCATCACGGGAAGCCTTGTTCACTTTGAAAATCGTAACGAGTGCAAAGAAAAGATTGAGAGCTTAGGCGGAAAAGTATCTTCAAGTGTCAGTTCAAAGACGACCTATTTAGTCAATAACGATATTACCTCTACGTCTTCGAAAAATAAAAAAGCAAAAGAACTCTCGATTCCGATCATAACAGAGGAACAGCTCTTAGAGATGATCTCATCTTGAGTCAATAAAAATCGCGCCATCGGATCAGACGAAAATACAGGCAATACAATAAAATCATGACAAGAGCCACCGGCACAAAAGCGAAGATACAAAAGGACTGGAAAGTGGTATTTACCAGAGATTCTCCGAGATTTTTTGCAATATAAAAAACACAGCTACAGAAGATAAAAGGCCATAGAAAGTACTTTGCCAGTGAAAAATGGACATCCAGATTCCGAATCAGAAAAACGGCATTGGACAGGCAGGTGACAATCTGGCTTAAAAGCATACCGAACAGATATCCGTAGATGCCAAAATGCGGTGTCACAAAGAGGACGAAAAGGATTCGGATGCCGATGCCGAAAAGATTGTGAAAAAATGTGGTTCCGGTTCGTCCCAGACCATTGATTACACTGGTCAGTGTTGTGGACACATAGAGAAATGGACATAAGAAAGAAGAAATGATCAACAATTTCCCAGCATTTTCACTGTGAAAGAGCAGATAACCAATCGGCTGCCCCATATTTAAGAATAAAGTGCTTGTCAGAACACCAAGGAGAAGAGAATAGTGACAGGACAGGATAGTCGTTCTTCGAATCTGATAGAGTTTCGAGCATCCGGCTGCGTGAGAGATTGCCGGAAGCAAAAGAACCGATAGGGAATTGGTGAGTGTTCCGGGGAAAAGAATAAATGGCATCACAACTCCTGTCAGTATGCCGTAGATTCCAAGGGCGTAGGAGGAGGGGAATCCGGCACGGATGAGCATGGGAGGAATTAAAATCGATTCAATGCTTCCCAACAGAGCCAGAACAAATTTGTTGGCACTCAGAGGAATGGATATGTGAAGTACATTTTTTATTTTCATTTTGCTGTGGAAAATAGAAAAAAGAGAGATTGTTTTGGACAACCGAAAAAGATTGTACAAATTGGACGCCAATTCCCCGCAAAAGAGTCCCCAGACTGCAATCCGGGTATTCATCGTCTGGGACATGAAAAGGTAATAGCAGGCGATGACAAACCCTACCCGAAAAAGCTGCTCCGTAATCTGGGAAATTGCCGGTACTCTCGCAAAATTAATACCATAGAAGTACCCATTGATCACGGAAGTGATTCCGCAAATCGGAAAAATGCAGGCCAATATACGAAGCAGAGGTGCTGTCCCTGTCACATTTAAAAAATGTCCGGCAATGGCATTTGCATGAAAAAATAAAATGACTGAGAGAGGGAGAGAAACCATAAGAGATAAAAGGATTCCACCCTTGAGGATTCCCGGATGATTTTCTTTTCTCTCATGAGGGATGACCTGCGAGACGGCAGTCTGAATTCCGGCAGCATAAAGGGTAAAAGCGAGAGAATATACCGGGAAAATCAGCTGATAGATTCCCAGTTTGGTCTCTCCCAATGAGGAAGACAAAAAGATTCGATACCCGAACCCGATCAGCCGGGTAATCAGACCGGCAATTGTCAGTAAAAGTGTTC
This sequence comes from uncultured Eubacteriales bacterium, assembly GCA_900319095.1. Taxonomy (GTDB): domain Bacteria; phylum Bacillota; class Clostridia; order Lachnospirales; family Lachnospiraceae; genus Eubacterium_F. The sequence continues at coordinate 12,009 of ONNE01000032.1, forward strand.
CTTTGAGCAAGCGGTTTTTCAATTCATTCACCTGAAAAAAATATATATCCCAATTTTATGAGGACATCATTTTTTTTATGTCAAAAGAACAAAGCGGTTGTTTTTGGAAATACATTTCTTGTATGATTTGCTTGTATTCTTAGGAATTTTGTTATATTATATAGATATCTGAACAAAATTCGTTAGCAGCCCTTTTTGTAGGCTTTGCAGAATGGAGATACTATGGTATTTGGTAAAAAGAAAAAAGAAGGAAAAAATTTATCCGCTGAGGCCGAAAAGATACAGGATCAACCAAATCCGGAAGTACAAGTCGAGGAAACTGTGCCGGATGATTCGATTCAACTGGGAACATCGGATGTGATTATCGAGAGGCAGATTGCGGAAGAATCTCTTCCGGAGTGGTCCATATTTTCAACTCCGCAAAAAAAGGAGGAGCCACAAGAGGCACCTGTTCCGCAGGAACAAACACAGCCACAGGAATCACAGGTGCAGAGGGAGAGTGCTCCGGTGACAGAAGAGGTGGATTCGATCGTGCCAGAACAGGAGAGCAACGAGGATTCTGTTTCGTTATCTGCTGTTCCTCCGATATCGGAACCTGATCAGCTTCAGACGGAAGAACCGGAATATGACGTATCGCAGACGGTACAACCGGAGCCGCAGGATGTATCTGCCCCGGCAGAGACACAATTTACGTTTGATCATTCTGAAGATGCATCCGATTCGTTGCTTGTCTCCAGTCTGAGTGCGCTGGATAAGGATGTATCCGATGAACAATTAAATAGCTTATTAGATCGTTTGGATATGACGGATAGTATCCGGCGCATGAATGAGAGTGCGCAGGAGGATATGGCAGATGTTATCCAACGGGATGAATCGACCAATGAATTGTTGTCAGCAAAACCGACCGAGGAATTTCATAATCTGGAAATTGAGAACGAGGACAGTGGACTGAGCCTGGACGGAGAACTCTCGCTGGATGATATCGGAAGAGAGAACGAGGACAGCGGGCTGAGTCTGGACGGAGAACTCTCGCTGGATGATATCGGAACGGAGAACGAGGACAGCGGACTGAGTCTGGACGGGGAACTCTCGCTTCCGAAGTATGAAAAACCGGATTTTGATTTTAAAATGGAGCCGATTTCACAGCCGTTGCAGGACAATCAGGACGGTTCAATCAGCGAGTACGATACAGTGCCAACGGTCAGTGATTTGGAGAATAAATGGGCACAGGAAAAAGAAACAACACAAAAAAATGAAAGTGGATTTGCTTTTTCGCTGGATGATGTGGAGCAGAGACAAAATGAGTTGTCTCTGGAACCCGAAGAAGTCACACAGAGCGATGAGTTTGCGCAGAGTGAGGTGTTAGAGGAGCCGAAACCGGTGGAAAACATAGTAGAGTCAATCGAACCGGGCGAGGATATACAGAATGAGACTTTCATGCAGAACGAAATCCGTACACACGATGAGTTTGTCAAAAAAGACGAGAACCCTACACAGGATGAGGTCGCTGCGGTGCTTGAAGATGAGAGTCAGGTAGATGAGGTTGTTCAAGAACCTCAAGTACCTAAGGTTATCCATGTGGATGAGATCACCAGAACGATTGGCACACAACAGCGTTCTTACTATCGGATTCGTCTCTGATTTTTTAGAGGCTTCATAGGAACTCATACATTCTTTTTGCATACAATAATATCAGAATTGATTGATTTGAAGGAATGAATGAGTATGGACCATAAGATTTATCTGGACAGTGCAGCTACTACGCAGATGGATGAGTCTGTTTTTCAGGCGATGATTCCGTATTTGAGAGACGAGTATGGCAATCCGTCCAGCATTTATGATCTGGGTGTTGACAGTGCGGAGGCGCTGGCAAGAGCCAGAAGACAAATAGCCGGTGTACTGGCATGCGATCCATCCTCTATATATTTTACGTCAGGGGGAACGGAAAGTGATAATTGGGCACTTATTGGGACAGCGCAGCTGTGTCGTGAAAATGGGCGCGATATTATTACGAGTAAATTAGAGCACCATGCCATTCTTCATACCTGCCAGTATTTAGAGAGCAGGGGTTATGATGTGACGTATTTAGATGTAGATGAGTTGGGCATTATTAAAATTGAACAATTAATTAAAGCACTGAGGACAGATACGATACTTGTTTCTATCATGGCTGCAAACAATGAAATCGGGACATTGGAACCCATACAGCAGATAGGAAAAATATTGAGAGGTCACAGTGCTTTTTTTCATACGGATGCCGTTCAGGCATTTGGACAGATTCCCATCCATCCAAGAGAACTTGGCATTGATTTGTTAAGTGCGAGCGGACATAAATTTCACGGGCCTAAGGGCTGTGGATTCTTATATATGAGAGAAAATCTTATGCTCCCTTCGTTCTTGCATGGGGGAAAGCAGGAAAATGGAAGAAGGGCGGGAACTGAGAATGTTGCCTCCATTGTGGGGATGGGAATCGCTGCTGAACTCTGCGCAAAGAAAATGTTCATGGTTTCTGAGAAAAAGAGGAAGCTTCGTGATTATATGATAAGGAGAATCGAGAACGAAATTCCCTATACCCATTTGAATGGATCGCGCAAACAGAGATTGCCGGGAAATGTAAATCTCAGTTTTCAGTATATCAATGGGGAGACCGCTGTTCTGATGCTGGACGAAGAGGGCATTTGTTGTTCGAGCGGTTCTGCCTGCACATCCGGACAGACCGAACCCTCTCATGTTCTTGAGAGTATCGGTCTGGATCCGGATACAGCGAAAGGGACCCTGCGTTTTACTCTGGGCGAGAGAACAACCAGAGAAGAAATTGATTATACAGTCGAAAAAATAAAAAAAGTGGTCAAAGATCTGAGGGGAGCGAACAAATCGCTGTCTGCAAAGGTTATAGAGCGTGAATGACAGGTGTGTGACGGTTAAATGTAACATATTCGTGAAAGCCGATCAGACTTAATTCATCCCGGAGTCGTTCAAAACAAAAACCAAGATGTTCCGGATCATGCGCATCGGAGCCGATTGTGATGAGCTTGCCGCCCAGCTGTTGATACCATTTCAAAATAGTAAAATGTGGATTGGGGTTGGGAGTGGCTTTCCAACCGGATGTATTAATCTCCAAGGCGATATCATGCCGGATCAGGAAAGACAAAATTTCAATCACAAGCTCCCGATTATCTTTGGGATCGTAGTGAAAGGAATCCGGTGCATATCGCACGATATAATCCAGATGTCCCAAAGAATCAAAGCGGTGAAAGGCAAGAAGATTTTCATAGAGCTGTTCAAAATAATGGGTTACTAAGTCCGGGGCATTTTGATTTTTCCAAAAGGAACGGGCATAGGGATCTTTGCGGTCGACCAGATGTAGGGAGCCAATGATATAATCCAAGTCCGGATCATTGGAGAGATCTGTATTTTTTTGAATCACGATGGGGTTGATCTGCATACCGCATTCAACCCCTGTTGATATCTCAAGAGAAGAAAAAACTTCTTTCTGCTTAAAAATTTCTTCTTTGTAGGCAGCGAGGTCAAAGGTAAAGGGTGATGTGCCATCATCCGTCGGATACTGATCCACCGGAAATTCATAGTCCATATGATCGGTCAGACAGATGCCCTTGAGACCGAGCTGAGTTGCTTTTGAGAGCTGGGAGGACAGGGGAGCTTTACTGTCTGTAGAAAATTCCGTGTGAATGTGTGTGTCGTGCAAAATCATCGAATATAACTCCTTTCCAAAAAGATCTGATCTTCTTTTTCAACGCAACGGATTCCATCGATGTGCGAGGAGGCCAGGATCGAATAGTTCGTATAATAAATGACAAAGCCCGGTTTACTTCCGTTCGGTTTTTTGACATTCTTTTTTTGTGTATAATCAATCTCGACTTTGTCAGCACCTTTGCCTTTTGAAAAATAGGCAGCAAGACTTGCCGCTTCTTCGAAAGTCCGAATCGGAGGCTCTTCATTGTTGCATTTGACAATGACATGAGAGCCGGGCATCTGTTTTGCGTGAAACCACCAGTCGTTCCCCGTGGCGAATTTAAAGGTTAGTTCGTCATTTTGAAAATTATTTTTTCCGACATAGATATCATAGCCGTCGGAAGATAAAAAATGGAGAGGTTTACTCTTTGGCAATTTTCCTTTCTTTTTCTTGTTTGTAGAAACTGCTTTTTTGACATAGCCGGAATCCGCCAGTTCATTCCGGATGAAAACCAAGTCCTCCTCGCGTCTGGCGATATCCAATTCGTTCATAATGGATTCCAGATGATCGATCATTTCCTGATTTTCTTTCATTTGCTCTGTGACGGCTTCATAAGTTCTTTTTAATTTATTATATCGGTTAAAATATTGATTCGCATTTTCGGTGTTTGACAGGGAAGGATCAATGGGAATGGTAATCTGGGTAGGAACTTCTTCGTAATAGTTCTGACACGTTAAAGAGGTATCCTCCGGTGTCAACTGATAACCATAAGTATTGATCAGTTCTCCGTAAATTCTGTATTTTTCTTTCTTTTCTGTATCGTGAATTTGTTTTCGCTGAATCTCCATTTTCTTATAGCAGCGGTCCAGTAGTGTCGTCACCTGATGACGAAGCTCCGAAGATTTTTGCCGGATGCGTACAATCGTATCTTTTTCGCGGTAAAAAGTCTCAATAGTCTGGGAGATCGAGTCACTCTTTTTTTTCTCCATATGGTCGTACATAGTCAGTGGGATGCTGCTAAACTCCTTTGGAGCACCCTCTTCAAAATAGATACATGGCTCAAACCGTCCGACCAACAGATCATCAATCAGAGCGCGAAAATTTGACATAAGGGCAGATTTTTGATTGCCATTGAGAGAGGCGGTGGGCTGATCTCCATCCAGGTGGCTTTTGCTTGCGAGTTCATGTGCCATAACAGAACTAATGCCGGTTATGGATGTATAGAGAGCCTTTGCCAGGGAACAGGGTTTTTGGAATATCACATCATTCCACTGACGAATGGTCAGTGTATAGGGATTTAGTTTATTCATGGTATTCGGAATAAAGTAGTCGCGGCCCGGAAGAACTTCTCTCACCGAACTGACCATGCCATTGATGTGCTTGATGCTGTCTATGATTTTTTTGTCGTGATCCACAAAGATGATATTGCTGTGTTTTCCCATGATTTCAATCATAAGAAAGCGCTGCACAACATCGCCCAGTTCATTTAGATTTTCCAGGGCGATTTCAATCACTCTCTCAAAATCGATTTGCCGGATGGATAGAATCCTCGCACTGGTGAGATGCTTTCGGAGCAGCATGCAAAAATTAGGTGCCGTCAGAGGAGAAGGTTTGTTGGTATCCGTTAGATAGACCAGTGGCAGCGATGCACTCGCACTGATGCGCAGTCGATGTAGTTTTCGATTGCTCTTAATTCCCAGAATCAATTCGTCCGGTTCGGGCTGGGATATTTTCTGGATATGTCCTCCCTGCAGAGTGTCATTTAACTCATGGACCAGAGCTGCTACGGTAATGCCATCAAAAGCCATTTGTGTTTCCTCCCTCACAAGATTCTCTCACCATTATACTATAATTTATCATAGAATAAAAGCCAAAATCTTGACTTATGATTTAGTTTGAACTATAATGAATAGGTATGCAAAAATGGATATGAGAAAAGTGAGGGTATTCCTATGCAGAGTATGACGGGATTTGGGCGAGGAGAAGCATCCAATGAACAATATAAAATTGAAATTGAGATGAAATCCGTAAATCATCGTTATTTAGATATCAACATTCGGCTGCCCCGCGCACTGAATTATCTTGAGGCATTTATAAAAAATAAAGTGAAGTCGTTTGCCGGACGCGGAAAACAGAGGGAGAAAATCTCGCAAGGGATATCACCGATAAGCTCGCATCCATCAGTCAGGTGGTCGATCAGATTGCCGGGCGCTCTCCACAGATTGTATCGGAGTACCGGGAGAGAATCATTGAAAAGGTAAATGAATTGCTGGGAGATAACCATGTAGAGGAAGGGGTACTTGCCAACGAACTGATTATATATGCGGATAAAGTTTGTGTAGATGAAGAGATGGTGCGCCTTAAAACGCATGTGGCACATATGAAGGAGACTCTGCTGACAGAGGGGAGTATTGGCCGCAAACTTGATTTTTTGACACAGGAGATGAACCGGGAGGCCAACACGATTTTGTCAAAGGCAAATGATTCGACGGTATCCGAGTTCGGAATTGAATTAAAGACAGAGATTGAAAAGATCCGGGAGCAGATACAAAATATCGAGTAGTGGGGAGGAAAACCGATGAGTTTTATTAACATTGGCTACGGAAACGTAGTGAACAGCGAGAAAGTATATAGTATCGTAAGTCCGGATGCAGCACCGGTAAAACGACTCATCCAATCTGCGAAAGATCAGGGAAATGCAATTGATGCGACCTGCGGACGAAAGACCAAGGCAGTGTTAGTGATGGAAAACAAAACGCTTGTGCTTTCTTCTCTTCTTCCGGAAACGATTGCAGCCCGCATGAATGCAGAGGAAGAAAGGAGATAGTTCATATGTCAGACACAGGAGTATTAACCGTGATATCCGGCTTTTCGGGTGCCGGTAAAGGAACGATCATGAGAGAGCTGATTCATAAATATGGATATTTTTTATCCGTCTCAGCTACCACCAGAAAGCCCAGAGAGGGTGAGGTGGATGGAAAAGATTATTATTTTCATACCAGAGACGAATTTCAGAAGATGATTGACGACAATGAACTCATTGAGTGGGCAGAATATGTGGATAATTATTATGGCACCCCTAAATTAGCCGTGCAGCAGCAATTGCAGGACGGCAAAGACGTACTGTTAGAGATTGAGATGCAGGGGGGAATGCTTGTAAAAAGACAGTTTCCGGATGCTCTGCTTGTGTTTGTGGCACCGCCATCGGCAGATGAGCTGCAGAAACGTTTGATCGGACGTGGCACGGAAAATGATGAACAGATTCAAAAGCGTCTCAAACAGGCGGTTACCGAAGTCAATTATATGCACTCCTATGACTATATCGTAGTCAATGATGAAATTGATCGCGCTGTGGAACAAATCCATATGATCATTCAAAATGAGCATGCACATTCCGATCGGTGTGCAGAATTCATTCAGAGAATGGAATCTGAATTGCAACAATTTTCGAAGGGAGATTGACATGGAAAAGGAAAATCCAACCAAGCGTTCACGCCTCAGCTATTTGTTAGAGGGAATAATCTATGTGGTTCTGATTGTGTTTTGTGTCTATGTGGTTCCGAATTACATCATACAAAGAACCGTTGTTTCCGGAGATTCGATGCAGGATACCCTGCAAAACGGAGAGAGTCTTCTGGTCGATAAACTGTCCTATCGGTTTGTTGATCCCAAACGATATGATATCATCATTTTCTATCCAAAGGGAAGAGAAGTAGATGAGTATTATGTAAAGCGCATTTACGGATTGCCGGGTGAGACCATACAGATCAAAGAAAATGATATTTTTATCAATGGAGAAAAAATTGATGATCCCTATGCAAAAGATGGAATGACCCAGTTGGGGATTGCAGAAGAACCCTATACCTTGGGAGACGATGAGTATTTTGTACTGGGAGATCACCGATCCGTGAGTGTGGACAGTCGATATCTTCCGAGCATGATGGAAGAGGGACCGGGGCCAGTCAAATTCAAGAATATTGCGGGAAAAGTGATTCTCAGAATCTGGCCGCTCTCAAAATTTGGAAAACCATAAATAATTCAATCAGTAACAAAGAAATGCAAATATGAAAGGAGCAAGATCCATATGTTACATCCATCTTATACCGATTTAATGAACATTGCAAACAGTGAGGTAGAACAGGGCGAACAGCCGGTTGTAAACAGCCGCTATTCCATTGTGCTTGCGACAGCAAAGAGAGCCAGACAGATTATTGCCGGTTCCCAGATTCTGACAGAAGATGAGAATTCCTGTCAAAAGCCACTTTCGATTGCCGTAGAAGAATTGGCGACAAGTGCCATAAAAATTAAAGGTGAAGAAAACGAAGAAGAGTAATATCAAGAATATTGGAAAAAACAACATCGAAAATCCCAAAATCAGAAACAAATTTGATTTTGGGATTTTTTTTCGGAAAGAGGTTGACAAACATTTGTTCGCGTGATATATTAATTATACAAACAGTTGTTCGGAAAGTCTGTTTGGAAATTATGTTCGATTTTTATATGGAGGGAATCATCATGGGATATATCACGAGAAAAGTTATGCCACTGTTTTTATTGACAATTCTTCTTTTTAGTATTATTTTTGTTGCCGTCCGACACACAAAAGTCTCAGCTGGGACGGTGAATCTTGGCGATGTCACAAGAGTGGAATCCATTCTGATCAAGAAGGGGGATTCTCTGACATCCATTGCATCCCAATACGCATCTGAAAAATCTCACATCACCCAGAGAGAGTATATGGAGCAGATTATTTCGCTAAACGATCTTAAGTCAGAGCATATTGAGGCGGGGCAATATCTTCTGATCCCGGATTATAAAGCTTAGCGGTTGTGTTTCTATATTTCGACATAAGATGACACACTTCTGTCAAGGAATCCCATTACAATGAGATATGTATGAATGATAAATTTAAACATGTATTTAGGAGGATGAGTGATTTTGAGACAGTGTGTGTGCAGGAAACAAAAAAAGAGGATTCTGTTTATTCTATTAGCATTTTCTTTTATATTCTCGTTCGCTTTTGCGAAAAATCAGGTCAGTGCAGCTTCTACCAAAAAGGTAAAGATTAAATATAATGGGAAAACTTATACCAATAAAAGTAAAAAACTGACAGTCAAATACAATAATAAGACCATTACAAATTCTTCTTATAAAGCACTTGTGATCAAAGGTTCCTATATGGTTCCCTATACAGATGTGTTCAAAAAGGGATTAAAAGCTACCTGTACTTATAAAAAGAAAACGAAAAAACTTACCATAAAAAAGAATGGTGTCACAATTAAAATGACAGTGGGCAAGAAAACAGCATATGTAAATGGAAAGAAAGTTAAGCTGCCAGCGGCACCGTTATCCGTTCGCTATGTTTCCAAGAAAAAGACAAAGATTTTAGTTCCAATCGGATTTATTGCCAAAAAACTTCATTTTACTTATCGCAAGACTTCGACCCGGATTGTTTTAGAAGATACCTTCCATATTGCATATGATGATGTTGACACATATTATAGTGGTGTGCGTGGCAGTATCTATTATAATCACGTAAACTATGATCTTAGTACCATGCCGGTTCTGAAGATCGATGGCAGTATGTATTGTCCTGCTGAAGAGGTTTTAAGTCAGATATTAAAATTAAAATATAATTATAATGCATCTACGGGAACGATTACTATAGATCATGAAGAGTTGATGATTGAAGTGATTGCACAAATCGGCTCGGATGTTCTGAGTGTAAATGGAACGGAAGTTACGATGAGCACACCGGTGCGTATTATTCGCGATGTAAACAAGAAAAAAGATGTTGTGTGTATACCGGCTGCGGCTGTATTAAAACAATTGAATTATAAGCGTTCATGGAATAAAACCCAGAAGTATTATCAGATTCAATCACAGAGCTTCTTCTCGTGGAATGCAGAACTTACCGAGCAGGAGAAAAATACAACCGATACAAATTATATATATGCCTTTGCTTCTGACTATTCGGAATCTGATGGAACAGGATCGATTAATTTTAGTATTACCGGTTCGCAAAAGGATATTATGAGTACCGCTACTGTTGTGAGGGATAATGTTACGATTACTGTCACATTGCCGAATTCACAATATAAATTAGAAAAAAATTCATTCGAGAATTTTGGTGAAATCATAAAGAAAGTAGATGTTGTTACAAATTCGGATCAGTCTGTTACCATTTCACTGACTTGTGTGCAGACATCGGAGTTTTCCTATGTGATTCAGGAAAATACCTTATTGCTCAATGTCTTTTATAATTATTCACAAAAAGACGGAACTTCTACGGACTATTCCCTGACAATTCCAAAACCAAAGGGATTTTCCTTTGATAAAGTCTCGAATCAGGATTTATATGCCAGCAAAAAATTTAAAGTGATACTGCAGGGAGATTACGTAGATTTTTATCAAAGCAATCCGGTTGTCATCAGTAATAATGCAATTACCGGAGTGTCCGTCGAAAAAGTAAATAATACAACCGAGATTACGGTTAATACATCGACTTTATGTGGTTATAAGATATACGATGACAGTCAAAACATTTCCGTTTTAGTCGGGGCGCCTAAGGATATTTATAAATCGATTATCGTACTGGATGCCGGACATGGAGGAAGTGATCCGGGTGCACAGCACAATGGAACCAATGAAAAGGATATTACCTATAAAATAATTTATACACTGATGCAGAAACACACATCCTCCAATGCACCGGATATTAAGGTATACTGGACAAGGACCACGGACACATTTATCTCTCTTGCGAAGAGAGCGGCCTTTGCGAAAAGTGTAGGGGCGGATGCCTTCATCAGTCTTCATATGAATTCGGCAAGCAATTCATCAGCGAATGGTACGGAAGTGTATTATTCTGTGTCGAATAATAGTAGTAGTTTTAGTGGAATTACCAGTAAAAAGATGGCAACGATGTTTAAAAATAAACTGGTGAATACGCTGGGGACAAAGAGCCGTGGGACAAAAACAGCCGGCTATTATGTAATAAAACACAATACGGTTCCGGCTATCTTAATTGAACTTGGATTTTTATCAGGAAACAAAGATTACAGTAATCTGGTCAATAGTGCTTTTCAGGAAAAAGCGGCAAATGCAATTTATGAGCAAATTGTCGCAATGTTTCAATCATATCCGACCGGAAGGTAATAGAACAAAATACTTAGTCCGTTTTTCGGAGGGAGACAGCGCTGGCTGCCTTCCTCTTTCTATCTTCTTCCAGAGCGGCATAGTGTTTTCTTGTTGTATTTACATCATTGTGGCCCAAAACTTCTGCGACCAGATATATGTCTCCGGTTTCCCGATACAGAGAGGTACCATAGGTACTCCGAAGTTTGTGAGGGGTAATATGCTTGATCGTGGTAATATGTTTGGCGCAATCGGATACAAGATTTTCAATTGCCTGGACGGTCATACGCCTTTTCTGGATGGATAAAAAGAGAGCGTGTTCGTGTCCCTCTTTTGTCTGCGTGATGGTTTTTCTCTCTGCGTAATAATCATAGAGTGATTCAGCAACTTCCTCACCAAAATAGACAAAATCTTCTTTGCCGCCCTTTCGAATGATCTTTATGCGGTTGTTTTTAAAATCAAGATCTTCCAGATCCAGACCCACACATTCTGAGACACGAATTCCTGTTCCCAGTAGAAGAGTGAATAGTGCCAGATTTCGTGTTTTGTTTTTTTCAAAATATACTTTTTTCATGCCGGATAAGTGATCTCCACCGTGTTCCACATAATCCAACAGATTGGCGACTTCATCCGGATCCAACCGTACAATTTCCCGTTTGTGAAGTTTTGGCATATCGACGATCACGGTTGGATTATTGCTAAGAAGTTCACGTTTATAGTAATAGGAAAAAAAACTTCTCAGAGCAGCCAACTTACGGTGAAGGCCGCGTTCATTATTTGTATGTATGATTCCCTGAGCATCTTCATAGTATTTTAAATACTCCAGATATTCCTCAATATCAACCGGACGCAGATTCTCCAGATCCGATAAGGTAATGTTTTTTATATCGTCCTTTTTTTTGAAATAAGGATTGGTTTCACACAAAAAATGAAAGAAAAGCCGGATGTCATATACATAAGAAATTCTTGTCTTCGCCGATGTATTTGGTTCCATGGCACGAAAATAGTCCCGGCAAAAACCAGGAATGGTATCTAAAACGTGGCGGAGTTTGACCGTATTGTCCCGTGTGTTTTGTTCATGATACGTGATTTTTTTATCCATATAAATGCCTCCAAACAAACGAAATATCGTAGATTTATCTTGTTTTGACAGGGATATTATATCACAAGTTAATAAAGAATACAACTCTTTTTGAAAAACTGGAGTTTGTCCAAGAGAGCTACTTAGGAAATAAAAGACAGCTACACTCTTGTATTTTAAATTATGTATAAGAATGCAGCTGTTTTTTAGTGGTTTTAAATTATTGATGGTTTAATACCCGCTGGAGTTCAATGATCTGTTCTGTTGTCAATTTTCGGTTGCCAAAGTATTCGGTAATGAATGTTGTCAATGAACCATTGAACATTTTATTCAGCAAGGCATTGGTCTCAATTTCCTGAATTTCTTTTTTGCTCACGCGTGCTCGACACATAAATCCCGGATCTTCACGAATAATAGCTCCTTTGTCAATTAATCGCTTAATCACTGTATAGGTCGTATTTTTCTCCCAGCCAACATATTCTTTAATGATTTTTGAAATATCTTTCGCGGCAAGAATTTTGTTTGACCATAACAGTTCCATTACATTTAGTTCACCTTCGTGCAATCGAAGTTCTTTTTTTGAATTTTTGCTTGAACTTTTTTTGGATGTGTTTTTCGCACTGCTGACTAGATTGCTCACTCGAAGAACCCCCTTGCTATGTTATCCTGTCGTTTTCTTCTACATAAATAGAAAAAATATTCTACCTAAGTAGTTCCCATAATTCTCCCGATTTCTTTCGATGCTCTCCCCTCATTATCGCAACGAAACGAAGTACCCTAATTCTACACCTATAGTAGTGTAAAAGTCAAGCGTTTTATAGGAATATTTGTCCAATTTTCTGTTAATTTTTCAGGGTTTTTAGCAACTGTACAAAATATTGAGGAAGAGGTGCTTCAATCTCTATATATTGATTCGTACGTGGATGTTCAAATCCGATCACTCTTGCGTGTAAGGTCTGCCCTGTTAAATGAGAAAAGGATCCGGATGGCTTGGGACCATACACGGTATCGCCTAAAAGCGGGTGTTTGATATAAGACATATGAACCCGGATCTGGTGTGTTCGTCCTGTTTCCAATTGGCATTCAACGTGGTTCATTTGTCTGTTAAGGCGGTCGATTACACGATAGTGAGTTACTGCCCTCTTTCCTTTTCCGGGGGGTAAAACGGCCATTTTTTTGCGTTCTGTTGGGTGTCTTCCTATATTTGTCTCAATTGTCCCCGTATCGTTGGAAAAATTGTTGTATACAATGGCATTGTATTTTCTGGTAATCGAGTGAATCCGCAGCTGTTCAGAGATTACCTGATGGGCAAGATCGTTTTTGCATACAATCAGTGATCCGGTTGTATCTTTATCAATCCGATGAACAATGCCGGGGCGCATAATTCCGTTGATTCCGGATAATTGACCCTGACAGTGATATAACAGGCCATTGACAAGTGTGTGGCTCATGTGTCCGGCTGCCGGATGAACGACCATATCTTTTGGCTTATTAACGACCAATAAATCTTCATCTTCATAGAGTATATCTAAATCCATCTTTTCAGGAAGGATTTCCGGCTTTTGAGGAGCCGGGATCGTCAGGACTATTTCATCGTTAATACGAACGGGAACTTTGGCTTTGGTAACCAAGTTCCCGTTTATCAACACTTTTTCGTTTTTTATGATCTTCTGCAGATAAGAGCGCGAATAGGTCAATTGTTCTGACAAAAACTGATCCAGACGCAACCCATCCATTTCCTCGGATACCGTCACTTTTATTTTTTCTTCAAACATATAAAATCCTCATCTTTATAATAAAATAGTAAAGCGTGCAGTAAACATATGGCAGAAATACAGACAAAACAATCTGCCACATTGAAGACCGGAAAATGAATGCAGCTCAAGTAGATAAAATCGACCACATAGTGCATTAAGGCACGATCAATGAAGTTCCCGATTGCTCCTGCGGCCAGCACAATCACAGCAGTGCGCAGATATAAATAATGGCGCTCAAAGGGAAGTTTTACATACAAATATAATATGACAGCCATAACGACCACGGTAATGATGGCAAACAGCCATATTGCATTCTGAAAAATTCCCCAGGCAGCACCTGCATTCTCCAAATAATGAAAGGTTAAGACATTGGGAATTACCACGCGGTCCTGACGCATCAGAGAAATAGCTGCCCACCTTTTTGTCATTTGGTCAATAAATAGTAATACAATAAAAAGTGCTGCAAAGACAAGATTTGTTTTTATATACTGCTTTTTCATTAAAAATCATCTACGGATCCTAAAAATTCAAAGGGATCGTCCTCTTCCCCTTTCTTTTTTTTGTTTTTTCCACCCATATTCATGCTCTGAAGCAGGGCATCAAGAGTTGGCGAATCGTCTTTTTTTTCGGTCGGCTCAAGAATCTGCATTGGCTCTTTCTTCGGTTTTTTAAATTCAACTTCCATTGGTTTGACGGTTTTTGCCTGAACCGGTTCCATAACTGTCACATCTTTGTATGTGACAGAGGACTGCGGTTGTTCTTTTGCCTTGGAGGACTGCGGAGCCGACTGCTGCTGCAATGCCTTCTCTTCCTCTTTTTGAACCTGTTTAATGGAATCTCTAAGGTCGATGGTATCCGCAGTCAGAATAGACAAGGTCTCTTCATCGTCCACATTTGGTCCGGATGCGCTCTCACTCTTCTCTTTCTTGATGTCAGGCAAGACCGTTGTCTCACCGGACAGTGCCAGATCCGGCGTCTGTGAGTTCTCTTGTGAAGCCGTTTCTGTGACATCATCAGTAAATGTCAGAGGTGTTTGCTCCGAACCGGAAGTGGAATTTACCGGGGACTCAACCGTATGTTCGACCGTTTGTTCCATTGGCGGCTCAACAGGAGTCTTTCCGGATCCGGAAAGAACAGAATCCGATTCCGTATGAGAAGCGGTTGTTGATGCCTCATGTTTAAACTCTACCGGCTCAATCTCCTCTAAATCAGGAGAATCCACATCGAAGGTATCACTTGTAATCAATTCCAACTGTGTCGTAGTGACCTTCTGCAATTGCGTTTTATATTGATTGAATTGTTGTACGAGTTGAATGCATTTATCCCGTATGCGTTCATACTCCTGCGCTGCCTCATTGATAATCTGCTCAGCCTTGTCTGTGGCATCTTTTTCGATTGCCTCTGCTTTTAAGATTGCAGCGTCTTTGGTCTCTTTTGAGGTTTTCTCAGCCAATACCAGGGCTTTTTGCATGGTGGTCTCAATGGAGCGATAATACTGGATGCCATCACTCAGAGTTTTCATTTTCTCTTTTAATTCCTGATTCTCTTTATAAAGCTCTTTATAATTTTCAAAGACAAGATTAAGGTACTCATCCATCTGAATCTTGTCATATTTTCTTTTCTTTGTTACGATTTTTCTGTTTTCCAGATCGAGTGGTGACAGCATATCGCAATTCCTCCTTTAAATGTACTTATAAATAATTATTTTTTGTTTTCCCTTTTTTGTATATGAATTTTCAGGAATCATTATTCGAAATTTACCGAATCCCCGAACCGTTATGAGTGAATCATCCCGACAGTGAAAGCTGACAGAACTACACTCTTTATGGTTGATTATGACAAGTCCCTGGCGAATGAATTGTGCTGCTTTTGTTCGTGAAACCCCTGTGGCAGCTGAAATCACATTATCCAACCGTGGAGAAGCAATGCTGCGGGTATATTCCTCATATTGTCTTCCCGGAAGTTTCGCATGCTCTTCTTCTATTCTATGACATGTGACGGATTCATGACCAACAAAAGAGAGATTTTCGATGATATAGACCGAAAAATCCCGGTGGCAGCAAACATAGGCATCCCCCTCTGCAATTCTCAGATCACCAATCTTGGAGCGTTCAATCCCTAAATTCATAATCGCACCAAGGAAATCGCGGTGAGTCAATGTCTTATCCCCATTTTGGGAAGTTGTGATATGGAGAATATCAATGGGGAAATAAGAAGATTCACACTCGGGATAACCGGCAGGGAAAAACCCTGCCATAACATATTCGCAGTCGTAACTTCCGCCCCAAAACGATACCTTGACCCCATCCCGTGTATGGAGCATACCGCTGAGAACTTGAAGCTGGCTCGTCGTCAGAAAATCTGAGAACAGGGGAAAACCCTGTCGAAACGAGCGTTCTGCCAGATCCTGCATATGTCCGACAAAAAAAGCGTCCTTTTTATCTTCTCTCATTAGAATTCACGGTTGATCACCGGCATGGAAGCAGAGAGCCCCTCTCCCGCCAAAGAATCACCGCTGATGTCAATGTTCTCCGGTGAGAAAATAAAAATGTATTTAGAAATCTGATGGTATTTTCCGTTGATCGCATAGATGCAGCCGGAGATAAAATCCATGATTCTCTGGGCATCATCCGGATCAAAGCCCTCCAGATTTACAATTACCGGCCGATTGGCCAGCAGCATATTGCATATTTCCTGTGAGTCCTCAAAGGAGTGAGGTTTGATCACATTTACTTCCATTGAATTCCGGTTCATGGAGACAACCTTTGGCTTTGAATTCAGAAAACCGCTTTTGGATGGCTTTGGCTCTTGCTCAAACTCATCCGGATAGCGGGATCTGGACGAGGACACAGAGGACACCTTTCTCTTTGGTGCTGTCACTGGTTCCGGTTTTGGCTCAAATGTTTCCTCATACTCCATATTGTCATATTCTTCAAATTCGTCATCGAACTTAAAGAAATTCAAAATCGAATCGATTCCCATGTCTTTCGTTCCTTTCTGTTTTAAAGATATATTCGATTTCCGAAAATGCCGGTTCCGACTCTGATATACGTTGCCCCCTCTTCAATTGCCACTTCATAGTCACCGGTCATCCCCATGGAAAGTTCATCCATATTAATATTATCAATGTTTTTATTATTAATGTCAACTAGTAATTTCTTCAAATCTCGAAAATACAATCGATTTTCATCAGGATCTTCAACCAAAGGGGCAATCGTCATCAGACCATGTACGCGTATATTGGGGAAGGTGGCGATTTTTCGAATGGCATCCTCCGTCTCTTCCGGCATGAATCCGTATTTTGACTCCTCTTTGGCCATATTTACTTCGACTAATATATCAGCGATTACACTGTGTTTTGAAAAGTCGTTTTGAATCTGTTCAGCCAGTCTGAGAGAATCAACCGAATGGATTCGTTTTACCCGTCCCACGAGCTGGCGGACTTTATTTCGCTGAAGGTGTCCGATCATATGCCAGTTGAGTGGCTCGGACAAAACCGATTGTTTTTCTAACAGTTCTTTCACTTTATTCTCTCCAAAAGTGACAATACCGGTGTCCATTGCCTCGCGAATCATTTCCACCGGCTTTGTTTTGCTCACTGCAATTAAAGTGACCTCTTTTCGATCCCTTCCGGCGCGCTCACAGGCACCCGCTATTTTTTCTTCTACGATTTTTAAATTTTCTTTTACCATGTTAAAAAACTCCTTTGTTTTGGTATAGGATGACAGCGCTGTTTTTTTTTGCGCTAGCGGATAAAGTCATTATCATTCAGGTTGTTTGGATCAACGACGATATGATCGTAGGTTGAAAGTCCCATATCGGTAGAGTCTGAGACAATTGTGTATTCGTTGTTTTGGTATAAGATGTCAATGGGACGGAATTCACAAAAGCCCTGATTGACACAATATACTCCGTACAGTGGTTCCATGGAACTGACGATATAGTCACTGCCATCCTGATTGTTTAAAAGCACTTCACCGCCTGAGACAACCGACGAATCAACGTAATAGTTGTCGTTTATGATAAAATAATTTCCAAGAGAAACAAATTGTTTGGTCCGGTTTCCGCTCCCATCGGTAAACTGTTTGATGATGCCATAACCACCATCTCCTTTGGTAATTACCTGGGAAGGAAGAACATAGTGATCCTTGGACAGGATAGAACTATTGGGAATCTTGAGACCGGATGCGGATTTTATGTTGAATTCAATTCGCAAAAAACGATCATTGATGTAACGTTCCATAAAGCGGGAAGTTGTCAGTTTTACAAAATGCAGACCATCCTGTTCAAATAATTCGACCGGTGAATTAAAGGATATGCCATCCTTGTCTACCGTGACGCGGACCGTAGACAGCTTCTGCATCTCCGATACATAATCATCAGTAAGAGGTACAATTAGATTCCATTCATTATTTGTCACCAACCGATATGCGGCAGAGCCGGCTTTCACCTTTTCGTTTGTGCGGACGGACTGCTTTGTGATTTTGTTGTACTGATAGATCATTTCAGCCGTGATATCGTTTTGACTGATATCTTCATAACCATCCGTAGAATAGGCGATCACACCACTTGTCCGTGCTGTGATTTTGGAAAAAGCTTTGCTCTTTCCAGCGGTTTTCAAGGCTTTATTTAAGTCACTGTATAAACTTTTGCTGTTTTGCTCAAACATAATATTGTTAATATTAAATTTTAAGTCGGAAATTTTGCTATAATCCGATAGAGAAAAATTTGCCTGGTAATCGGCAATGACCTGACGAATATCATCCTTGTCTGTGTTGACGGTGTCGGAATTGCGCAATTCATCCAATACCGCACTGACTTCACCATTGGCATCAACGGTATAGACAATGTCTCCCTTGCCAACGCGGTTTCCCTCTGCCTGATAATAATTAATGTAACCGTCTGTGTCAGTATTGATTACCTGTTCCTCCCGCAGAATCATGCCGTACAGCGGAGTGTCATCCGAAATTTTGGATGTGTTTACTTCATAAATCGAAATTGGCTTGCGGTGAATCAGTTCCCAGGAGAGGAAAAACAGATACAATAAAATCAAAAGAAAAAGAAGCCATGAAATATTGGGTTGAAATCTTTTTTTCATGGGACGGACCTTATTTGATTTTGCTGTCAATGTTATTCACCCTTTCCTGTGTATATTTTTTTGCTTTCGAGTAACACTAAGAAAAAAAGGAGGTTACTTATGAAAGGATTAGATTATACCGTACTGGTTCTGATTGTAGTTGGTGCCGTTAACTGGGGTCTTATCGGTTTTTTTGGCCTTGATCTTGTCTCATTCATTTTCGGAAGTATGTCCCTTCTGTCACGGATCATCTACGCTGTGATTGGTGTCTGTGGACTTTATGCCCTCAGTTATTGCGGACGAATCGCAACAAACTAACAGCAACCCGATATGTGCCTTCACTTATAGGGAAGGCGCATTACATAAAATGGGTCAGAAAGCACCCTCAGTGCATCAGTTCGCGCCAATCCAAATCTCCCCGATCCATCGCTTTGACAAGCAGTTCGGCTGTGGCGACGTTGGTGGCGAGTGGAATGTTGTGTATATCACACAGACGAAAGACCGGATCGACATCCGGCTCGTGCGTTTTCGGAGTCAGAGGATCCCGCAGAAAAATAACAAGATCCAGTTCGTTGTTCTCA
>ONNE01000084.1 GCA_900319095.1 uncultured Eubacteriales bacterium
AAAGATATCTTTCCTGTCTGTCACAAGGATTCCTGTGATTTTTTGAATCAGGGAACACAAAATTTCTATATATTGAGGCTCGATATTCAGGAGCAACTGTTGATATTCCTGCTCAT
The DNA here is from genome assembly GCA_900319095.1 of uncultured Eubacteriales bacterium. GTDB lineage: Bacteria > Bacillota > Clostridia > Lachnospirales > Lachnospiraceae > Eubacterium_F. The sequence continues at coordinate 117 of ONNE01000084.1, forward strand.
GCTCTTGTTTCTCCTGTTTTAATTTCCGTCGTTCTTCCTCATACTCCTCCGATGCCTGACGCACCCCTTCATCGTGACCCTGCTGCCAGCCCTCTGTACGAGCGCCCTCACGTATTTCATCGGCTTGCTGACGCGCCTGTACGACGATGGAATCTGCCTGCTGCTGCGCCTCCGATATGATGCGGTCTGCACTCTGACGCGCCTCTTCTTCCTTCTCCGCCATCATTTTATCCACATTGACAACCGGAAGAACTCCCGAAGAAAACTGAGAATCCTCATCCTCTCCCGTTGCAGACACCTGCTTATTTTTTTCCTGCTCTTTTTTGATCTTATCCTCTTTGGCGACTTCTTCCGCTGATTTCACAACAACGCGGCTGCTCTTTTGAATCGGTACAAATTTATCCTCTTTTTCATAGCTTAAGACAACCGCTTCTTTTCCCTGCATATTAACAAATGGGTACTTAATCAGATTAGACAATAATCTCGTCACCTCCACCACGGGATATAACAATCTCTGCGGAATCCTCTAATTTGCGGATAACATTTACAATCTTCTGCTGTGCTTCCTCTACATCCTTCAGACGTACCGGACCCATATATTCCATATCCTCTTTAATCATATCAACCAGACGGGTCGACATATTATTAAAGATCGCATTCTGTACTTCTTCATTGGCATTCTTAAGAGCCACTGCCAATTCGCTGTTTTCAACTTCACGCAGCACACGCTGAATCGAGCGGTCGTCCAGCATGAGGATATCCTCGAACACAAACATCTTCTTGCGGATCTCGTCTGCCAGTTCCGGCTCCTCGATTTCCAGGTTTTCCATAATGTGTTTCTCTGTACCACGGTCTACGGTATTCAAGACCTCGACAACCGAATCCACACCACCGACAATGGTGTAATCCTGACTGACAAGTGAAGCCAGTTTCTGCTCCAATATGTTCTCAACCTCTTTGATGACATCCGGTGATGTACGATCCATCATCGCGATACGTTTTGCAACGTCCGTCTGTTTATCCGGAGTCAGTGCTCCGATAATGCCCGCTGCCTGCTGTGGCGACAAATACGAGAGAATCAATGCAATGGTCTGCGGATGTTCATCCTGAATAAAGTTCAAAATCTGAGACGCCTCTGTCTTCCTGATAAACTCAAATGGGCGAACCTGCAAGGATGCCGTCAGTTTGCCAAGAACTTCCTGCGCCTTATCCGAACCAAGTGCTTTCTGCAAAAGATCTTTCGCATAACCGATACCACCTTCTGCAATGTATTGCTGTGCCAGACACACCTCGTAGAATTCGTTTAAAACTCCTTCTTTTTGCGCCGGTGAAACACTTCGTGTGTTTGCGATTTCCAATGTCAGCTGTTCAATCTCATCTTCTTTTAAATGCTTAAATATATTGGACGCTTTCTCCGGACCCAGTGTGATCAGCAAAATCGCCGCCTTCTGAATCCCATCCAGCTCCATCGTAGCCTGACCGGACATTTACACACCTCCCCAATCATCGTTAATCCAGTTGCGCAGCAAAAGTGCTACTGCCTCCGGATTTTCATCCACAAACTTTTCAATCATAACGCGGGTTTCTGACTTCTCTCCCAACTCAATTTCTTCCAAATTCTGTCCTTCTTCCTGCGTCGTTGCCAAAAGATCCTCCACTGACAACTCCGGTTCCAATTCGGTGACTTCGACCGGAGAAGTTCCTCTTATGATAACAAAAATCAACAATCCTGCAATCAATACTGTCAAAAGAATCATCAGGTAGTTCGTAATATTATCACTGAACGAACTTCCCTCTGCCGCCTCATATACCGGCTTTTGTTTGATTGTAATTGTAATGTTATTGGTCGCGATACCGGTTGCCGCAGCCACCAGCTGAACCAATTCATCCGGCACTTCCAGATCGGTCACAGCACTGTTCTGGTTTACATATTCCTCAAAAGAGATGTCATCCAAAAGCCCCTGCTCTTTCAAACTCTCTTCTTTCACAACATTGTACTGTGTGAGAACCACACCGATGGAGGACTCATCCGGAACAACCGCTCCCACTTCGTGCTTGATATTCTGAACCGTTTCATTTGGCAAATACTCATATTTGTCAAGAATCGTCTCACTACTCGTGCTTCCATTACTCTGAATCATCGTATCGGTCTCATCCCCATTAGAGTCCGTACCAGGGACTCCACCGGTTCCGGATGCTCCGGTCGATTTATAGTTATAGGAACTGGAATACAGACCCTGATCCTGCCCCTCGTTGGCCGTATACGTCTTAATCAATTCGGTGACTTCATCCATATCAAATTTGATATTGGAACCACCAATCTGCACATCATCATATCCTGCTTTCAAGAGCATGTCTGTAACATTCTTTTCAAATG
>ONNE01000142.1 GCA_900319095.1 uncultured Eubacteriales bacterium
CCATCACAATATCTGCTCTTGATTTTCCCATGGTGAGTTCATCAAAGAAACGAACCTGCCCATAATGGTTTTCCAGATACAGACAAAGATCATCCCGGATATCACAGTCTTTTAAGACCAAGCCCATCACCTCCACAGGAGCTTCCTTTTATCCTATCACTCAAAATCATCGTATCTCACCTTATCTCCCTCTAAATAAGAAAGATACTTTTCTTTTTCCTCTTCGCTCGTATCAAATGGAATTATATTGATAAAACCGCCCCGATTAAAAATCTGATACAACCCATAGGTTTTCTGTGCCTGGTCATAGACCTCCGGATCAATCTCTTCCCCAACACATATGTAGTGATCCAATCCGATTTGTTCCAATATTGTCTTTGTCTTTGGACGATCCTTTAGCAAAACCGTCTGTATGTACCCCATCTGATACACATTTTCCATCAAAATATCATTTTTGGCATCCAGCGAAAAAAGAACCAGAGCATCCAAATTTTTCTCCCTCAGCCATGAATACATTCCCTTTTCCCAGTGAAACAAACAGGTGTAAAATTCATCCATGGATGTCGAAAAATTAATGATGATGACACCGATCTGAATCATATCCATGTCACACTGTTTTTCTCCGGCAAATTTTTCACTGATTTTTCGAATATTGTTTTTAAAAGGTGTGTAATAGGAACTATGTAGCAGCTCGACAGCTTCCGGATATTTTTCCCTCGCCTCTTTATATTCGGGCATATCGTTTAAAAACTGCTTTATCAGAACGGTTCCATCTTGTATCGGAAGTGATTCTTCTTTGTAAAAGGGATCACACAGCATTGATTTCACTTCAAAATTAACCAGACATTTTTCTTTTTTTAGCCAAAGCGAGTATTCCAATTTTTTATCATTCTGAATCAGTCCCTTTGGCTCATACAATATCTCGCAATCCGGATCATGCAACAGTCTTCGGAAGTAAACATAAAATAATACAATCACCTCATCGATATTTTGCACATAGCGATTGAAGTCAAATTTTCCTTTCTCAACGGATTTGCATTTTTTTAGTATTTGATTCATCATAGACGATTCGGTTCCAAACGACATCGTCATAAGAATCAGATTTAAAAAAAAACCGGAGTCCGGTGAGTCCGGATAGTCCCAAAAAGGATGTTCTTTGGGATAGTCCAACTCATGCATCCTTTTTTGCAAAAAACCAGCTGCCTCATGATATTGGATGACGCGGCAAAGCGCCTCTGCCAGTTTTAAGTGCCCCTGCTCTGTCAGATGTACGGAGTCCTCTACCGATGGCTGAACATACTTTGCCGCATCCAAAAAAATACAGCCATATTTTTTTGCCACTTTTTGATAGCACTCAGCAAATTCTCTCGATCGATCAATGGCATCGACGTCAAACGAACCGAAAAAATCCGAAGTACGGATTCCCTCTCCGATCTCCGGCGGGGAAACCAGAATGATCTTCGGCTCAAATCCCTGTTTCAAACTCGTAAAACTCTGAATCACCTGTACTAAAGCCCCTGCGCCATCCGCAATCTCTCTCGCACTGGCATGGAACGTCCTTTTTAGATCGTTGGTCCCCAACATCATAATAACCAGATCAACCGGCTTGTGAGAATTGAGACAGGGTCGAAGATAATCCATCCCGTTTTTCCATCCCTCGACCGGATCATCAAAAATCGTCGTCCGTCCATTACATCCCTCTTCAATGATCCGGTACTCATCCCCCAGAAGTTTTTTCAGTCGCCCGGTCCAACGGACATCCTCCGGATACCGGAAGCCATTTACCGGGTTGTAACCATAGGTATTCGAGTCCCCATAACACAAGATGGTTTTCATTCGTCTCTTCAACCTCCCATAAAATCTTTGTGTAAAAGGAACAATTAAGCCATACACATAATAATCTCCCAAAGCCAGTAAACTCTTTTCAGAAAATTTGTCCATACTTCATCCATCCCTCTTACTTTTATATCTTTATCATATCATAATTGGACTTCTTTATATAGTATAAAAAGAAATTTCTCTCTATCACTTTATTTAGCTGACATTGCATTTTTATCGTTTTATAATTATATTAAAATTATTATGTTAAGGAGGCGATTTTAAATGTCTTTTGATAACTCAAATCTGTCTTTACCGGAGATTGAAGCTTTGGAACATAAATACCTAATGAAATATTGGTATTTTTTAAAATTCGTAGAAGACGACATAGTTCGCGGAATGCTTTCAATGGAAGATATTCGGGACGATTGGGATGGTTTGTATGGCAATATTGAGGGTGGTATTTCTCAATTTGATGTTGGTAGTGAACGTATTGTATACGCTCTTTTAAACGGAAAAATTGCTGGCCAGCCTAACTCCTGCCCTGTTAGTTCAGATCTGTTTTTTGAAGTCGAAGACGCCTACATTCATATTGATTTGAAAAGTGTAACTACGAGTGAAGGAACTACTCGCCAAGATAACATTGGAGACTTTAACACATGCATTTTTGTTGGAGAAAACCAAAATTCATATGCTGGAACAATACTAAAAAATGCTGGTAGACCAAATGAATACACAGAAGAATATCATCCTAACTTACCTACATACTACAGTAAACCCAATGGCGATAAAAAAATCACTTTGACATATTTTGTATGTCTGCTAAATAGTTCAGTCACACAATCCTGCGAACTAATATCAATAATGTGTTTGCCTAACGGAAAATTGCAAGAGCATTATGGTTCACGACCATTAAAAGCAGGGAAAAATCCAGGTAAAGCCCGATATAATTTCTGTGAAGTTCCTTCTTTCGAATTACTTGAAGGCAACAAAAAAAGAGTCCGAATCATCCATAAAAACCCTAATATGTCTGACTACGTAAGGAGAAAATTAAGCTTTTATCTAAATAACTTTGACCCACAAATTGAAGAATAACCAATATAAGGAACATTGGAAAGAAGCAGCTGATTGTGAGAGTGATCAACTGCCTTTTTCGCCTTCCCAGTTATGCTCCTGATTATATTTCACTATTTCTTGTGAAATTCCTTCTGCAATCTTCGTTGCAAGTAAAACCGGTACAGCATTACCAATCTGCGTATACATCTTATTTAAACTGCCTGTAAACTCATAATCAACCGGAAATGTCTGCAGAATAGCACATTCTCTTGCACTAAGTCTTCGCATTTTGTTGACGTGTATTTCCGGGCTTGTCGCAGTAATGGTATCACTTGGTCTATCCCAGTTTGTTATTCTTAGTGATTGCTCAAACTTTATCTCCTTTTCAACAAGCGTAGTCACTTCTTTATCGTACTTATCATCAAAACCAAATATCTTTTTTAATTCCCACCAATCCTCCGGCTTGGGTATACTTCCTGAATTATTATCTTTTCTAAACCAGTGGCCCGCTGTGTAAGAGTAACCAAAATGCTCATCTACTCTCTTGGTCGTCCATCCAGCCTTATCTCTCCAATACCTTAAGTAGTCACAAATATCATGCTGATTTACTTCATATTTTCGTCCCCAAAACGTATCCGCTACATTTTCAGACGCAATATGATTCTTTATAATTATTTCTTCGGATTTCGAATCAACTCCTAAAATAGCATAAAAATCTTCTGCTTTTTTTATTCTCTTATCTTTTATATGTTGCTTAAGTTTTTCTTTCGAAATATGTATCTCATTTTTAGTTAATTTTACATCAGACAGAAATGCAATCGCCTGCTCCGCTGTTATAGAAGGACGCAATCCCTCAGCAGATTCTGAAACCCCTTCAACATAATGTGTAGGTACCGGATATGGATTGTCCACGCCTATGTTATTTCCAATTATAACAACCCTTTCTCTGGCTTGAGGAACCCCATATTCTGCAGCATTAAGAACTCTTGCATCCACATGGTAGCCGAGGTTTTCAAAATCTGATTTAATCATTTCAATAACCTTACCTTTTCCCATAGAAAGCAGACCTTTTACATTCTCCGCAACAAAGAACTTCGGTCTCTTATCATCTATGACTCTAAGCATCTCCTTGTATAAGAAATTTCTTTTATCTTCCATGGATCTTTTGGTATTTGCAACCGAAAAACCCTGACACGGGAATCCACCAATGATTACATCAGCACCATCCGGAATATCATCACTTGATATCTTCGTAATGTCTCCGCGAATCATATGCCTTCCTATATTTTTTCTGTATGAATTTACCGCATCCTCAAAAAAATCATTCGCCCATATAATCTCAAACCCTGAATGAATAAAACCTAAGTCCATCCCACCAGCCCCCGAAAAGAGAGAAACAACTTTAAGTTTATTTGGATCATTCTCAATTACATATTCCTCATTCTCATCCTTAACTAATTCTACAACGTCGCTTATATCACATTGTAGAACACTACATATTTTCACCAAAACATCTGAGCTAACCATTTCCTGCTTGCCAATTTTCGCAAGAGTACTACTACTTATTTTAGCCTCCTTACGTAAATCAGTTTTAGACATTTTCTTATCAATTAATAGTTTTAACAACTTATCATATGAAGCTTTCATTTTATCCTCCCAGTTTATCACTTACCATATATATTTTATCACTAAAATCTAAGTGCGTCAAACTAAATATTCGATGCATCAAACATTTTATTTAAAGCTTTCGAAAACATCTATATTCCAAAAGTTCTGCGGATTCTATCACAATCGATTTTGCAAGATTGACAGGCATATGAAACTGATTCCAGTCTCGAGCATCTGAATAATTTCTTATTGGACATTGGGTTTTGACAGAGTTAACATTTTTCCATAAAAAGAGAACATATTTCCATACTAATTAGCACACTAATTAGGTATAATGGATGTAACATGAAACAAGGAAAAGTTTTGTGATACATCTATTATTTTTTTGGAACGGAGGAGGTATTTATCATGAAAAGAAAGATTGTGAAACGTATCGTAACGAGTGTATTAATGCTAGCGCTTGTGCTTGGCTTTGCTGTAACAGGGTCATCAGATCGGGTGTCTGCATCCACCAAAATCAAATTATCAAAAAGCACGATCAAGATAAAAGCAGGACAGAGTAAACAATTGAAACTGAAAAAAGGAAAGAGAGTTCTTCGTGGAGTTAAATGGAAATCCAGCAATAAAAAGGTTGCAACTGTCTCCGCAAAGGGAAGAGTTGCGGCAAAGAAAACCGGAAAAGCGCGGATTACCGCAAAATACAAAAAGAAAACATACAAATGTAATGTGACGGTTACATCGGTAAAGAAAAATAATAACAGCGAAAAGGCGAATGAGGAAACATCAAAAGATGATTCAGCACAGACAGGTAATAAGGGGGATGCAAAGAAAGAAACAGAGGAGCAGGCAGAGGAGCAGAAAACAATTAAGACAGAGCGCGGTTCTGATATTTTACGAATTGCGAAGAAAAATGCAGACGGTACTACAAATACGATTTATGGCAAAATATATACGCCAGAGGCAGAGGGCAAATCACCGGCAATCATTTTGTGTCACGGATATAATGGCGTCAATACAGATTTTGTAAACGAATGCAATTATTATGCTGACAATGGGTATATCGCGTATGCCTTTGATTTTTGCGGCGGTTCCGGTGCCGGTCGCTGTCGTAGCACGGGCAGATCGACAGATATGACAATTACGACGGAAAAAGAGGATTTGCTTGCGGTGTTCGATCATATTTCATCAATGGATATTGTGGACGAAAATAAAGTGTTTGTCATGGGAGGAAGTCAGGGAGGACTTGTGGCAACATTGGCAACAGAGGAGCGCGCAGATAAAGTGGCTGGAATGTTATTGTATTTTCCTGCTCTGTGTATACCAGATAACTGGAAAGGAATGTATAAGAGTCTGGATGAGGTTCCGGCACAGTTCGATTTTTGGGGATTGATGCTTGGAAAGGGATTTGTAGAGGATTTGTGGAATATGCCTGATATATTTACCATGATTGGAAAGTACGAGGGAGATGTGTTAATTATTCACGGTGATAACGATACAATTGCACCTATTTCCTATTCGCAAAAAGCCGTCACCATTTATCCACATGCGAAATTGCTTACACTTCCGGGAGAGATTCATGGCTTTACTCCGGCCGGACAAAATACGGCAAAACAGAATGTATTAGAGTTTATGGATGTGCATACAGGAAAGTAAACATTTTCCATATTAAAGGAGTGATAGCTTCATCACCTCATCCATCAACAGGCTCATAAAGCACCCACTCCAAAGGTGGATGCTCCGAGTTTAGGCTAAAGAAATGTCCTTACGGACACCGCCTATCCTGTGGATCAGACAGGA
>ONNE01000039.1 GCA_900319095.1 uncultured Eubacteriales bacterium
ACCGGTAGGCGTGATTGCCCAGTGTGGCGGACAGACGCCGCTGAATCTGGCAGCGCAGCTGAAAAAAGCCGGTGTCAATATTCTCGGTACCACGCCGGAAACAATTGACCAGGCGGAGGATAGGGATCTGTTCCGCAATATGATGGACAAATTGGAGATACCGATGCCGGAATCCGGAATGGCAACCACCGTTGAAGAGGCAATTGAGACGGCTGCGAGAATTGGTTATCCTGTGATGGTGCGCCCATCCTATGTGCTGGGTGGACGAGGCATGGAAGTTGTCTATGACGATGACAGCATGGCCGATTATATGAAAGCGGCAGTGGGAGTCACGCCGGATCGCCCGATTTTGATTGACCGCTTTTTGCAGCATGCATTGGAGTGCGAGGCAGACGCCATCAGTGACGGCACACACGCCTATGTGCCGGCTGTGATGGAGCACATTGAACTTGCCGGTATTCACTCCGGAGATTCGGCCTGCATTCTTCCGTCCAAACACATTTCGGAGGAACATCTTAAGACGATACAGGAATATACAAGAAAGATTGCCGAAGAGATGCATGTGGTTGGATTGATGAATATGCAGTATGCAATCGAAAATGATAAGGTCTACGTTTTAGAGGCAAATCCGAGGGCTTCCCGCACGGTTCCGCTCGTTTCCAAAGTGTGCGGTATCCGGATGGTCCCGATTGCCATTGATATTATCACATCGGAATTCACGAAGAGAGAGTCACCGGTATCTTCTCTGAAAGAGAGAACGATTCCATACTATGCGGTAAAAGAAGCGGTATTTCCGTTCAATATGTTCCCGGAAGTGGATCCGGTATTGGGACCGGAGATGCGCTCGACCGGTGAAGTGCTTGGAATCTCCAAGTCTGTGGGCGGAGCTTTTTACAAGGCAGAAGAGGCAACCAAGTCGACGCTTCCATTAGAGGGAACCGTTCTGATTTCCGTAAATACACAGGATAAGCCGGAGACCGTAGATGTGGCTCGCATTTTCCATGAGGAGGGATTTAAGATTCTCGCCACAGAGGGAACGCACAAACTCATCACACAAAATGGAATTCCGGCAGAACCGGTAAAGAAATTGTATGAGGGACGTCCGAATATTTCTGATTTGATTACGAATGGTCAGATTCAGCTGATTGTCAACTCACCGGTAGGAAAAGAGAGCGGACAGGATGACAGCTACCTGAGAAAAGCAGCGATCAAGGCAGGAGTTCCTTATATGACGACGCTCGCAGCAGCAAAGGCGGCAGCAGAGGGAATCCGTCACGTACACAATCATCCGCAGAGCACCCTTCACTCTCTTCAGGAGTGGCATGAACAGATTGTGACAGGCGACTGAGCGATGACAGATTTAGACCGATTTGTGGGTAAGTTGTCCTAGACAACCCGTATAAAAGAAGTTATAATAAAAGGCAAAGAAACAGGATTACCTGCCAAGAGCAGATGAATGGAGGAAATTATGTTAGAACAGTTGAAGAAAGAAGTGTATGAAGCAAATATGGAGCTTCAGGAGAAGGGTCTGGTCATCTACACATGGGGCAACGTAAGTGGAATTGATCGTGAGAACAATTACGTTGTAATCAAGCCAAGTGGTGTAGAGTATGATGAGTTGTCACCGGACGATATGGTTGTCGTAGATTTTGATCAGAACGTGGTCGAGGGAAAGTACCGTCCATCCTCTGATACAGCCACTCATATTGAGTTATACAAGGCATATCCGACATTGGCGGGAGTTGTTCATACACATTCCACCTGGGCAGTGACATTTGCACAGGCCGGTATGTCGATTCCGGCACTGGGAACCACACATGCGGATTATTTTTATGGTGATATCCCATGTACCAGAGATCTGACAGCAGAAGAAATCAATTTAGATTATGAGAGAAATACCGGTGTTGTGATCATTGAGACAATTGGTGACAGAGATCCGATGGAAGTTCCGGGAATTGTTGTTAAGAACCATGGACCGTTCACCTGGGGAACATCTCCGGCAAATGCCGTTTACAATGCCGTTGTATTGGATAAAGTGGCAGAGATGGCACATCACACACTGACTCTGAATCCACGCGTTGGAAAAGCACCTCAATATCTGATGGATAAACACTATTACAGAAAGCATGGTGCAAACGCATATTATGGACAGAACTAGTTTTCAGCTAGCGACACAGAGAGTATTATCGGGAGAACATCCGCATCACGGCATCGGAACGCTTGGGGAGAAGACGCTCCATGCCGTGATCAAACATTATGTAGAGCCGGATGAGTCCTTCCATGAGATACCATTGGAGGGATATGTAGCAGATGTGTACCGGGAGGGACATGTCTGTGAGATTCAGACGGCCGGTTTTGAGAAAATGCGCGAAAAACTTCGCGCTTTTTTGCCGTTATATAAAGTGACCATTGTATATCCGGTACCCGCAACAAAGTGGCTTAAGTGGGTGGATGTTGAGACCGGTGAGATATCCCGGCCGCGCAAATCTCCCAAGAAGGGGACTCCACAGGCGGTATTTCGGGAGTTGTACCGAATTAAAAACTTTTTAAAGGATCCCCATTTATCCATCCGGATTTTGCTTATTGACATAGAAGAGACCCGTTTAAAGGATGGATGGAGCTACGATGGGAAAAAGGGTTCACACCGTGAAAACCGGATCCCGATAGAGCTGGTGGAAGAATACCGGATTGAGCAAATTAGGGATTACCACATTCTGGTCCCGGATTCTTTAGAGAAGTTTGACTCTGTTCAGTATGCCAGGGCGACCGGACTCACAGTAAACCGTGCGAGGACAGCCCTGAATGTGCTGCATGACTTAGGGATCGTGAGGCGTATTGATAAAGTCGGAAACCGCTATATTTATGAGGAATCGACCGGACAGGCACAAGCGGTGGCGGTAGACAAAAAGTGATTCATAGTATATAATACATTTGTAGAATAAAAGGGACAGATGAGATCAAAAACTAGGGGATGAATGATTCAATGAAGAAAAAATGGAACAAATTTTATCTGCCACCGGTTTTTCTTGTTACTTTTACCCTGACGTGGACGTGGATCAGTTCTGGTCAGACCGGAGCGAAAAATACCGGATTTCCGGCCGGACAGCGGCTGCAATCAGAGATGGGTGCTGTGAGCGGACAGGCCGTCACGACCGCTGCCGTGGTGTCAGAGAGCGACAAGAAAAAGCCGAAATTTGCCAGATCGGACGCATTGCAGAATGTGAAGGTGGCGACTCCGGAGCAGATTCGGGAAAGCGAGAAAAAACTGGCAAAAGAACTGGCGAAAGATGAGGCCAAGGCGAAGGCTGTCGCAGAAAAGAAGAAAAAGGCGATGCAAAAGAAAGCCGCTCTGAAAAGAGCCCAAAAAGAGGCAAAGCGTCCTCATGTCTTCAAGACCGTCCCGGCCAATAACGAAGTAAAGAAATATGAAAGATATACGCTTTTGACGAAATGGAGACAGGCAGATCTTCAAAAACTCGCGCACACAGACAAAAATGGTATGCGAAAAGTGGGAAAGAGATACTGTGTGGCGCTCGGGTCGTACTATACAACCACGATCGGAACCGAGTTTGACCTGATTATGGCAGATGGAAGAGTGATTCCCTGTATCCTGGGAGACGTAAAGTCCGATCAGCACACAGATGCCAAGCATCAGAGAGGCAACAACGATGGGTGTGTTGCGGAGTTTATTGTCGACGACAGCAAGCTTGTGGATGCGGCAAAAAATGGAGGAAGTGTACACTACATACCGGAGTTTTCCGGAGAAATCAAAAAAATAAAAATATATACCGATTCGAGTGATGAGAAATATTTTCATTTTTGATGTATTTATGGTATAATGATTTTCAAAGTGAGTCATAAATGCGCAGAGAATTTTGCGCACATGAAAAAATATAATGAAGAAATGGAATGTGAGGTAGTTATGTCAGAACAGAAGATTATGCTTGGGAACGAGGCAATCGCGCGGGGGGCATATGAGGCCGGTGTCAAGGTTTCGGCCGCTTATCCGGGTACGCCAAGCACAGAGATCAGTGAGAACATTGTAAAATACGATGAAATTTATGCGGAGTGGTCGCCAAATGAGAAGGTAGCGACGGAAGTTGCGATCGGCGCATCGATCAGTGGTGTACGCGCGATGGCGTCCATGAAACATGTCGGGTTAAATGTGGCGAGTGATCCGTTGTACACAGCTTCGTATATCGGTGCCAACGGTGGTCTGATGCTTGTGGTTGCAGATGATCCGGGGCTGTACAGTTCCCAGAATGAGCAGGATACCAGAGCAATTGCAAGAGCGGCACTGGTACCGGTTCTGGAGCCTTCGGACAGCCAGGAAGCCAAAGAGTTTGTGAAAGAGGCATTTCGCATCAGCGAGGAGTATGATACACCGGTCATTCTGCGGACGACTACGCGGCTGGCTCACTCTCAGGGGCCGGTCACTTTGGAAGAGCGCATAGAACCGGAAGATAAACCATATGAGAGAAATGCGGCCAAAAATGTTATGATGCCGGGGATGGCAAAACAGAGACATCTTCATGTCGAGGATCGCATGAACCGTCTTGAGGCGGACAGCAGCGAATTTTCCATCAATCAGGTGACATATCAGGATACATCGGTTGGTTTTATCACCAGTGGAATTCCGTATCAATATGTCAAGGAGGTGTGCCCGGATGCGTCCGTGTTAAAACTCGGCATGGTCTATCCGCTGCCAAAGAAATTGATTGAAGAATTTGCCTCCAAGGTAGATAAGCTGTATATTTTCGAAGAATTGGAACCAGTGATTGAAGAGCAGGTTCGCGCATGGGGAATTGAATGTGTGGGCAAGGAACTGTTTACCCGTCAGGGCGAGTACAGTGCCAACCTTCTTCGTGAGAAAGTATTGGGACAAAAGGTGGATGCCAAACCATATGAAAATCTGCCTGCCCGTCCACCGATTCTCTGTCCGGGATGTCCGCATCGAAGCACATTTTCGGTATTGAATAAGTTGAAAATCCATGCCGCCGGTGACATCGGATGCTATACGCTCGGAGCGGTTGCCCCGCTCAATGTCATTGACACGACCATCTGCATGGGAGCCAGTATTTCCAGTCTGCATGGTATGGAAAAGGCGAAGGGAAAAGACTATATCAAGAATTGGGTGGCGGTCATTGGTGATTCGACATTCATGCACACAGGTGTAAATTCCCTCATCGACATGGTCTATAATCAGGGAACCGGAACGGTCATTATCATGGACAACTCAACGACCGGTATGACCGGACATCAGGATCATGCAGCCACCGGGAAGACCCTCAAGGGACAGGAGGTGCCGGCAATCAGCATTTATCACCTGTGCAAGGCAATTGGTGTGAAAAATGTTGTTGAGGTGGATGCTTTTGACATTACGGCCATGGAAAAGACGATCAAAGAAGAAGTGGCAAAAGACGAAGTGTCGGTTATCATTGCATGTGCTCCGTGTGCACTTCTCAAAGGAGTTAAGTTCCCGAATAAATGCGTTCCGAACAGTGATAAATGTAAGAAGTGCGGTATGTGTCTGAAACCGGGATGTCCGGCACTGACAAGGAACGAGGACGGAACCATTTCCATCGATGAGACGATGTGTAATGGTTGTGGATTATGCAGACAGCTGTGCAAGTTTGATGCCATTGACTTGGTTGAGAAGGCATGAGTTTTGGAACGGAGGTAAAAATGGATACAAAAAATATTATGATCGTAGGTGTCGGTGGACAGGGAACACTGCTCACCAGCCGCGTATTGGGTGGAATCATCCAGGCGGGAGGATACGATGTAAAATTAAGTGAAGTACACGGTATGGCGCAGCGTGGAGGAAGTGTTGTGACGTTTGTGCGATATGGTGATAAAGTATATGAGCCGATTGTGGAAGAGGGACAGGCAGATGTGTTGATCGCATTTGAAAAATTAGAGGCGATGCGCTATGCACATTTTCTAAAAAAGGATGGGGTTCTCATCGTCAATGATCAGCAGATGGATCCGATGACAGTAGTGACCGGAGTGGCACAGTATCCGGAACATATTCTCGAGACCCTGTCAGAGTCGCACAAAGTGGTAAGTATTGATGCGATGGCAGAGGCCAAAAAACTTGGCAATGCCCGGGTGTTTAATACAATTATCATTGGCGTGGCGGCTAAGAGCATGGACTTTTCTGAAAAAGAGTGGCTGGATGTCATTGCGAATGTCGTGCCGCCAAAGACGGTTGAGATTAATCAAAAAGCATTTAAGGTTGGATTTGCAGGATGATTCTTGATATTCATACACACACATATCCGGAGAATATCGCAGCGCGGGCGGTTGCAAAGTTGGAGAGGAATTCCGGTGTGAAGGCCTACACGGATGGACGAAAGGAGAGTCTGATCCGGTCTATGAAACAGGCGCAGATCGATTACTCGCTCCTCTTACCGGTGGCGACATCTCCCAAACAGGTAGATCGAATCAACGAAGAGGCGGGACAGACGAATGCAGCGGCAGAAACGACCGGTCTTTTGTCCTTTGGAGGGATTCATCCGGAGACTGAAAATTACAAAGATGTGCTCAGACGGGTGAAAGCGCTGGGTTTAAGAGGGATTAAGCTTCATCCGGATTATCAGGATGCCTTTTTTACGGATATCCGCTATAAGAGAATTGTATCCTTTGCAACGGAACTTGGATTGTATATCATGATTCATGCCGGGCAGGACATCGGCTTGCCGGATCCGATTCACTGTCGTCCGGAGCACATTACAGAGGTCATCAAAGAGACCGGGACGGACAAACTGATTCTTGCGCATATGGGCGGATGGCGTCTCTGGGAAGAGGTAGAGGAACTACTTCTCACGCAGCAGGTATATTTTGATACGGCATTTTCAACCACATCCGTGGAGGGAGTTGAGGGGATGCTTACCCCGGAACAGTTCGTCGACCTGGTTCGGAAAATGGGTTCAGACAGAGTGCTGTTTGGCACAGACAGTCCATGGAGCGATCAAAAGAAAAGTGTTGAGTGGCTAAAGAATACAGATTTAACAGAGCAGGAGAAAAAGCAGATTTTGTGGGACAATGCAGAATCCATTCTATTTCGCTGATCTGTAAAATGGAGGAGAAGATGGGGAAACGAAAGAAAGTTGTATTGACTGCAGTAATCATTGCAATTGTGCTGGTTCTCTTTTTGACAGCAGCCGCGCTGTACAAATATCTGGCACCGAGCAGTGTCAAAAAAGACTTGAATACGGTATTTGAATTGGAGCAGGATCAAGTGGCGCTGATTTTGGATGACAGTGTGTCCGAAGAGCGTGGCATTCAGGTCAATGGACAGGTTTATATTCCGGTCAGTGTTGCCTGCGGATCCATGGATGCGCGCATCTTTGTCGATGAGACCGAGAAGATTTTATCGTATGTGACAAACGGACAGCTGATTCAGGCAGGGGTAGATCAAACGACTTATACCGTGGGCAAAGAAACCGTGGAGAGCGAGTATCCTCTTCTTATTTCACAGGAGGATGGATTTTATGTGGCGCTTGGATTTGTGGAAGAGCACGGGTGCTGTTACATTCAAAAATATGACAGCCCATCCCGGCTGGTTATCATGTCAAACCGGGATAAGACTTATCAATTTGGAACGCTCAAGGAAGACACCCGCGTGAGAACGGGACCGGGCAAGAAATATGCCTATCTGACCGAGGTCGGTCAGGGCAAGCGGGTCATCGTTGAGACAGCCATCAAGCAGGAAAACGAATACATGGCGGTAACGACAGAGGATGGCATTACCGGATATATTCCAATTGAGAGACTGGACCAGGAGGGCGAAGAGACAACCTGGCAGTTCGACAAAGAAATCGAGACATTTGAACAAAACGCAATCAAGGGAACGGTCTGCCTGGCATGGCATCAGGTGACGAACGAAGAGAGCAGTGCTGTCTTTCCGAGCGGAGTCGAGGCGGCTTCCTGTATGAATGTCCTTTCAGAGACGTGGTTCGCACTCAGTGACAACAAAGGAAACTTTACTTCACTTGCCAATAGTGATTATGTTTCCCAAGCACATGCATCCGGTCGGAAAGTATGGGGACTCATCAATGATTTTGACTCCAAGCTCAAACTGAAAAAGATTCTTGGAACAACGAGCATCCGCACAAAATTGATTAATTCTCTGGTGGGAGCAGCCATTCGGTATGATTTGGATGGTATCAACATTGATTTTGAGAATATCACACAGGAATCGGCAAGTGCCTATCTGGAATTTTTGCGTGAATTGACGATCAAGTGCCATGCGAACGATCTGGTTGTCTCTGTCGATAACTATACACCGGCCGAGCATAACATATTTTATGATTTGGCTGAGCAGGGCAGGGTCGTTGACTATGTGATTTTGATGGCATACGATGAGCACTACGCGGGAAGTAAAGAGAGCGGATCGGTCTCATCGCTCGGCTTTGTGAAAAATGGCATTGAGGGTGTTGTGGCACAGGTGCCAAAAGAACGAGTTGTGGTTGGACTTCCATTCTACACAAGACTTTGGAAAGAAGTAAAAGGCAAAAAACCGACTTCGGTAGCCTATGGTATGAGTGGAGCAGAGAGTATTCTGCGGGCAAATGATGCGACAAGCAAGTGGAATGAGGAAACCGGTCAATACTATGCGCAATACAAGGATGATGGCGCCACTTACAAAATCTGGTTGGAAGAAGAGACATCGATTGAGAAAAAACTTGAGGTAGTGAAAGCCAATCAAGTGGCAGGAGTAGCTTTTTGGAAATTAGGGTTGGAACGTGCCGTTACATGGAAAACCATCGAGGCTGGAATTAAATAATCAACAAGACAAATAATAAAACTTGGAATAATAAAAGAGCTGTGATAGAAAAAAAATATATCACAGTTCTTTTATTTATGCGAAAATCAGAAAAAGGTGCTGTTTGAAGGGACAGTGTGATGAGGAATGTAGTAAGTTGTAAATTCACAAACCTTCAAACAACAAATTCATATCACATTCTAATATAAGGCAGCAACACATCAACAAAGAAACGGTCGGGTTTTGTTTGCCTTTTTCAATTCTGTTATAGGAATAAATAGAAACCTCAACATTTAAAAGTTGAAGGCGGGCAACCATATCCGTCTGTTTGATATGTTTTGCTTTTCTTAATTTGGCGATATTTTCCCCAATATGAATATCATCAATTTGGATAACCCGGTCAACGCTATTTTTGTTTTTCATCTTTAACCTCATTATCGTGACTATTTCGAATATTACTTCTTTAAATATATTATTTTACAGATATGAATAAACAAAAGTTGCACGAGAACGCAATTTATGATAATATAGTATTGTTCAATATTTGTAAATTTATAGGTATTGTAAAAATTTATAATTTCAAATAATTTGAAGAATTCTATCAAAAGAAGGAGGAAAAAATGAGAATCAAAAAAATGTTGACTTTTAGTCTGGTATTTTCTTTGGTTGCAACTACTGTAGGAGGTTTCATGCCGTCAAAACAATCGGTGAAGGCGGCA
>ONNE01000202.1 GCA_900319095.1 uncultured Eubacteriales bacterium
ACCGCCGTGAAAGGGCGATGTCTTAACCGCTTGACCAAGGAGCCTTCTATTACACTAACATTAGATATGTTATCATATTGATGGCAATTTTGCAAGTATTTTTTGACTTTTCCGGGCAAATCTGATAATGTATAATTCAGAAAATCTGAGATTGTTTTGGGGAGGTTTTTATGTCGCAGAATTCTGCTCAAATGTTTACTGCAAAGGATGGGTGGATCATAGGTGTTCTGGCTCTGATCGGTATCGCTCTCTCTCTATGGATCTATCTTCCATCCCGCACATCTGCCTCAGAAAAGCAGGTAGAAGTCTACCAGAATGGTGATCTCATCTTATCCCTCCCGATTGATCAGGACATCACCAAAGAGGTCACCGACTCCAGCGGAGCTTTTAATGTATTCGAAATCAAAAATCAAACAGTTTCTATGAAAGAGGCTAATTGTCATGACAGCACCTGTATCCGGACAGGAAGTATTTCCCATATTGGTGAGACGATTGTATGTCTTCCTCATCGACTTGTCGTCAAAATTGTCGCTGCCAATCACCAAGATTCTGACCGGGAACCGGATGCCATCGTCCGGTGATGCACAGTAAAAACAGCCACAGGAGGGATTTCCGATGAGTACAAAAAACGTAAGAATTGCTGAACTCTCTGTCTTTACAGCAATTGCCTTTATTTTTAGCTATCTTGAGAGTCTGATTCCCCTTCCCATCCCATTTCCCGGAATCAAGCTGGGACTTGCCAATCTGGTTATCCTGATCGTTCTGTATCGGGATGGATTCGCCAGTGCCTTTGGTGTTTCGATGGTGAGAAATGTGTTGAATGCATTGACCTTTGGCAGTCTGTTCGGACTTCTCTACAGTTTGGCAGGCAGTATATTGAGCCTTCTTGTCATGACAGCACTTTACAGAACAAAACATTTTAAATTCCCCTGGATCAGTATCAGTTGCATCGGTGCCATCCTGCACAATATGGGGCAATTTGCCGTGGCCTCTGCCCTAGTCGGTCGGGGAGCAATTCTTCACTATTTTCCTTTCTTGTATTTTTCCGGTCTGATTGCCGGTTGTCTGATCGGTGTATTATCCATGCTCTGTATTCAGCGCCTTCCCAGATTGCAGATATCCAATCGTTAGAAAATAAAAATGCGCACGACTCACGTGCGCATTCAAATCGTCTTATCTAATATAATTTTTTAGCAATAGGAGTTGAACAACATACCACTGTACATGGAAGATTCATAAGCAGTTCCTATATCATTGTGGTATAAATGAGCATAACTGTATACTTTCTGCTCAACATACTCCATCGGATTCATGCTCATCTGCTCTGACTTCTCCAACAGCTGGAACGTAAATCTCTCCGGAACCTCTACCGTCAACTCATCGTCAATGGACAAATGCCCCTTCTCATCAATCGAAAATCCGGCATCTGTCAGTTCCTCCCGGTATCGGTTGACCAAAGCACGGAGCTCACCACCCGGTCGGGATGGCTTTCCATTCGCCAAACCATAGGCATCACTCTCGTCCAATAAATCGTTGTATATGTCTGACATTTTTTTCAAGTTCTCACTCTGATTTTCCCGGTTGCCATTTAACGTCTGATCCGCTGTCTCGCCCAATTCCATAGACATTTCCTTGACATTCAGGGCATAGGCCTGTGTGTCGTTGGACAACTTAACGATTGCAAGCGGCATCGTGTTGTTAAGGCTCACAATATTTTTATATTTTGTTTTAAGTTCACGCTTGTCATGAACATTTGTCTTTGGTGATACTTTCGGCAAATATCCACCTAAATAAAAATTATACGCCTCAATCATATCAATCACGCCCTCCGTGGCATGCCATTCGGCATCTCTCTATCCGTTTACGAAATTTCTCTACCTTGATTATAACGCATAATTCTAATTACGACAAGTTTTTTTTAATAAAATTTTGTATAATTTTCCATATATTTTTTATAGAATTTTAGTAATATTTTGACAAAAGATGCCGACCTCTTATCGCAGCAGCAACATCGGGTTCACGGTCTGATCCTTTTGCAGTACCTGATAATAGAGATTTGCCCCCTCTAAGGAGTAATAATTGGTTGGCGCTGCCACTTTGCCAATCACCTGTCCCTCTGTTACAGTATCTCCTTTTTGAACGGAAACTTCTTTCAACTGACCATATTTCACCGAGTAATCATCACCGATATCCATGGTTACGGTTCTTCCTGTCTGGTCGGATGTGGAGACCTCTGTGACAATGCCGTCCGCACTCGCTTTTACCTCGTCTCCCTCTTTGGCTCCGATTATAATTGCCGGATTTGTCCGATACTGTGCCAGCGTTTTAAAATATACTACCTGCTCATCGCTGTACTCCATCAAAATCTCGCCCTGCAATGGCCAGAGCAATCCGTTTTCCTCGTCAAAATGCAAGGTATTCTTAACCGGGTTGGCATCGGTCTCTACCGATTTGGGAGTGGCGGTCGGTTTTTTTTGCGGGGTCGGTTCGGCCTCTTCCTGATCCTCTTCATCGTCTTCGATGATCTGTGTCGCCGGTGCCACGGTCGGTTCTGCTGTGACCACCGGTGTCTGTGTTGCCTGCGATACCATCTGTGTATCCCCATCTCCATCTCCTGTGCCACCGATCAGGCTATAACAGATGATTCCAAAAGCTACCAAGGCCACGATTCCGCATGCCAGTGAAATATAAAATCCTTTTTCCCTATAAAACAATACTATCACCTCAATTTTTCTTTTGGTTATAGTATGGACAAAAAAAGTTTTTTTATTCCAAAAAAAGACGATCACACAGTGACCGCCTTTTTGGTTTACCATTCATTTTATAATTCGACTTTTTCCAGATTCCAGATCTCTTTTGCATACTCTTCAATCGTACGATCGGACGAGAACTTGCCACATTTTGCCGTCTGGAGCATTGCCATCTTTGCCCATCGATCCTGATCTTTGTATGCCTCTTCAACTTTCTTATGGGCCTGCTCGTATGAGCGGAAGTCCTTGAGAATGAAGTACTGATCTGCGCGCTCACCTCCGTTGCTCTCAAGCAGCGAATTGTAGATCTCGCGGAACAATTCGGTGTCATCCGGAGAGAATGTGCCATCAACCAACTGTGTCAGAACCGTGCGAATATCGGAATCCATATTGTAAATATCGCGCGGGTCATACTGTCCGTTGTGCTCAAAATCGATTACTTCCTGAGAAGAGAGACCGAATATGAAAGCATTCTCCTTGCCAACCTCTTCGACGATCTCCACATTGGCACCATCCATGGTTCCCAGAGTCGGAGCACCGTTGAGCATGAATTTCATATTACCGGTTCCGGATGCCTCTTTGGATGCGGTTGAAATCTGCTCGGAGACATCGGCTGCCGCAAAAATCATCTCCGCATTGGATACACGGTAGTTCTCAATAAATACTACTTTGATCTTTCCGCAGATGGAAGCGTCGTTGTTGACAACATCTGCCACACTGTTGATCAATTTGATAATTGCTTTGGCACGACGATAGCCGGCAGATGCCTTAGCACCAAAGATAAAGGTTCTCGGATACATATCCATATCCGGATTCTTCTTCAGTACATTGTACAAATGTATGACATGAAGAATATTCAACAGCTGGCGTTTGTATTCGTGAAGACGCTTAACCTGTACATCAAAGATCGAGTGAGGATCCACCTCAATTCCGTTGTGCTCTTTGATATACTTAGCCAGACGAACCTTGTTTTGGTATTTAATATTCATAAATTCCTGCTGACATTTTTTGTCGTCTACAAACAGGGATAATTTATCAATCTTTGACAGATCGGTAATCCAGTCATCTCCGATTTTATCGGTCACCCATGCGGCAAGCTTCGGATTTCCATGGAGCAGGAATCGACGCTGTGTGATACCATTGGTCTTGTTGTTGAATTTCTCCGGCATCATCTCATAAAAATCTTTCAATTCCTGATTCTTTAAGATTTCCGTATGCAGTCTTGCAACACCATTGACGGAAAAACCGGCTGCAATCGCAAGATGTGCCATTTTGACCTGACCATCGTAAATGATTGCCATGCTCTTTACCTTATCAAAGTTATTCGGATATTTTTCCTGAATCTTATTCTGGAAACGACGGTTGATCTCTTCGGTGATCTGATAAATTCTAGGAAGCAGACGTGAGAAGAGCTCCAATGGCCATTTTTCCAACGCTTCTGACATAATGGTGTGATTTGTATAAGCACAGGTCTTTGTCGTAATCTGCCATGCCTCATCCCACTCAAGTCCATACTCATCCAAAAGAATACGCATCAGCTCAGGAACGGTTACCGTCGGATGTGTATCATTTAACTGGAAGCATACTTTCTCCGGAAGCCCGTGAATATCGTCATGGTTTTCCATGTATTTGGAAACTGCTCTCTGAACACTGGCAGAGACAAAGAAATACTGCTGTTTTAAGCGAAGCTCTTTTCCTGCATAGTGGTTATCATTTGGATACAGAACTTCACAGATGGTTCTGGCAAGGTTCTGCTGCTCAACCGCCTTTTGATAATCTCCCTTATCAAAAGATTCCAGGTTAAACGTGTCGATTGCTTCCGCATCCCAGATACGAAGCGTGTTGACAATGCGATTGCCATAGCCGACCACCGGCAGATCGTATGGAACTGCCATAACTGACTGATAGTTCTCCTGAACAAACTTATCCCTGCCGGTCTTCTCATCCTTGCGAACTGCCACATATCCGCCAAAGCGAACCTCGACCGCATATTCCGGACGCTTCATCTCAAACGGGTTGCCATCTTTTAACCAGTCATCCGGTGCCTCAATCTGAAAACCGTTCTCAATCTTCTGTTTGAACATTCCATATTTATAGCGAATACCACAGCCGTATGCCGGATATCCAAGCGTAGACAAGGAATCCAAAAAGCAGGCTGCCAGTCTTCCCAGACCACCATTTCCAAGCGCTGCATCCGGTTCCTGATCTTCCAGCTCATCGAGATTGACACCCATCTCATCCAATACTTCGCGTACAACCCTATCCTGTTTTAAGTTGATGATGATATTTCCCAATGCGCGTCCCATCAAAAACTCCATGGAGAGATAATAAACGGTTTTGACATCTTTTTTCTCGTATGCCTTATGTGTCTCCATCCAATCCTCAACAACGGTATCCTTAATAGCGTAAGCTACTGCCTGAAACAGCTGCTGCGAACTCGCCTCTTCAATGGACTTGCGGAATAAAAGTCTCACATAATTCTCAATGGATGACTTTAACTCTGCTTTTCTCTCTTTCTCAGTTAAAACTGCCATATTAAACCTCTCTTTCATTATTTATAATACGTAATGGCGATTACCAGTTACTACTATATGAATTAAATTAATGTAATTAATTTACAATGCAAAATCATCAGATCGTCACCTTGGTGACTCCCAACGTGACCTGTTCCCCATTGATCATCCAGTCCGCTGTGTGTCCTTTCATCTCACCGAGGAATATTTCATCCGCAAGGATATCCTTCTTGATCTGCTCCGCATTGTCCATGATGATATCACGAATCTTCTGGTTGGCATCCTGATATAGACGAATGTGATCCGTTACCTCGAAACCGGCATCCTTTCGCATCATCTGTACCTTACTGATGATCTCACGAACAAATCCCTCTTCAATCAGCTGTGGTGTGAGCTTTGTGTCCAGAACCACGGTGATACCGTGATCGGATTCACTCACAAATCCCTCGCGCTGTTTGGTCTCAATGAGAAGATCTTCCGGCTCGAGCACTTCGTCATTTCCCTCGAGTGTGACCGTGATCTTGCCATCTTTTTCCAACTGTTCCATCGCCTCGATCCCATCCAGACCGACAAGAACTTCTTTGAGTGCATTGATCCTGCTTCCAAATCGACGTCCCAGTGTGCGAAGCTGTGGCTTAAACGCATAATCTGTAAATTCTTTTACATCATCGGTAAGAGCGACTTCCTTGACATTTAGCTCTTCCTCTATGATCTCCCGATAGAAATCTGACAATTCCGTCTCGGATTTGACAAACATCTTTCCGACCGGTTGACGATTTTTAATATTGGCTGTATTACGACAGGCGCGTCCCAGCACAACTATATTCAGGACAACATCCATCTTCTCTTCCAGATCGCGGTCTATCATCTTCTCATCCGCCACCGGAAAATCACACAGATGAATACTCTGCGGTGCACTGTGATCCACGGTGCAGACTAAGTTCTGGTAGATGCTCTCTGTCATAAATGGAATCATTGGCGCTGCCGCCTTACTGATCGTAACCAGGGCGGTATACAGGGTCATATAAGCGTTGATCTTATCCTGCTCCATCCCCTCTGCCCAAAAGCGATCCCGACATCGTCTCACGTACCAGTTACTCATGTCATCGACAAATTGCTGCAACGCTTTTGCTGTCTCCGGAATGCGGTACTGATCGAGATTTTCATCGACTTCTTTGACGGTTGTATTTAATTTCGATAACAGCCATTGATCCATAACGGATAATTTATCATACTCCAATTTATATTGTGAAGCATCAAAACCATCAATATTCGCATAGAGAACAAAAAATGCATACGTATTCCAAAGTGTTCCCATGAATTTGCGCTGTCCCTCGATCACTGCTTTTCCGTGAAAACGATTTGGCAGCCACGGTGCACTGTTAATGTAAAAATACCAGCGGATCGCATCGGCACCATACTTCTCCAATGCATCAAAAGGATCTACCGCATTTCCTTTGCTCTTGCTCATCTTCTGTCCGTTTTCATCCTGCACGTGACCGAGCACAATCACATTTTCATATGGCGCTTTGTTGAACAAAAGTGTGGACTCCGCCATGAGCGAATGGAACCATCCTCTTGTCTGATCAACCGCCTCAGATATAAATTGGGCCGGAAACTGCTGCTCAAACAGTTCTTTGTTCTCGAACGGGTAATGATGCTGTGCGAACGGCATCGCACCGGAATCGAACCAGCAGTCAATGACTTCCGGAACTCTCTTCATGGTCTTTCCACAATCCGGACAGGTAAATGTCACGGCATCTATATATGGTCTGTGAAGTTCAATCCCGGCATGCTCCGGATTGCCCGATCGCTTCGCCAATGCCTCACGGCTTCCGATCGATTCCTGATGTCCACATCCCTCACACTCCCAGATATTTAATGGGGTTCCCCAATAACGGTTTCTGGAAATCGCCCAGTCCTGAATGTTTTCCAGCCAGTTTCCAAACCGTCCTTTGCCGATCGACTCCGGAATCCAGTTTACGGTATTATTATTTCGGATCAGATCCTCTTTGACCGCTGTCTCCTTAATATACCATGACTCTCTCGCATAGTAAATAAGCGGAGTATCACAGCGCCAGCAATGAGGATATTCATGTTCAAATTTCGGTGCATCGAACAGCTTGCCCTCTTTGTCAAGATCTTTCAATATCTCAAGATCCGCATCCTTGACAAACACACCCGCA
>ONNE01000044.1 GCA_900319095.1 uncultured Eubacteriales bacterium
AGTCAGCTGCTGCGGTGTCAGATCTCTTGTTCGTATGATGATCTCGGTGTCATCATACGAAGAAATGGGCGCCAGATTTTTTTTCTCGTTTTTGTCTGACGTTTTCTTTGCCGGTTGCTCACCCGGTTGTGTCTTCCACAGAGAAGATGCCTCATGCCACGCATCTGCCCCCAAAAAACCAAAAACAATTACGACGGAACACAGCGTGATCATCAAAACCGTCCCCAACAAACTGTTTCTCATCTTCATCGGTTGCCCTCCTCTTCCTCTTCTCTATGAAACACAATGGAATTGCCGGCCGTCCCTTTACTGGTATAGAGACACAGATCCGAACATTTATACAGATCCTGAAAAGCCATGTTTTTATCCGTTCTCCAAAAAGCTGCTCCCAGACTGACTTCTATCTTTCGTCCCTTTAATTCGCTGATATCAATCGCATCAATCACGGTGAAGAACCGGTTGATCACACCGGATGCGGTCTCCTCATCGCAGACCCCCTTTGCATACACAGCAAATTCGTCTCCTCCCAGACGCATCAGCACATCCGTCTCGCGAAAACATTTTTTTAGGGCCTGTGCGATCGCGATGATGACCATATCACCCACATCGTGTCCATAGGTATCATTGATTGACTTAAACTTATCCGCATCCATCAGGATAAACAATCCCTCTTGTTTTTCGGACAGCAGTTTTTGTATCTTCTTTTCTCCACCGCCCCGGTTGTTGATGCCGGTCATCGTATCCGTCTGCGAGAGCAGGAGCAGATTCCTTTTTTCTGCCCTCTCTACGCTTATGGAATACAGCATAAATAAGATAAATGCAACGAGCATGACCGATACAATTATGACAATCTGAACCAGCCCTCTCGACCTCACGCTCTGACTGACATCGCCAATGTTACTGCTGATGACACTCTCTTTGATTATGACGGTCATCATCCAGTTTGTATTTTTTACCGGAGTAAAGAACAGATAGTGATTTGCCCCATTCCAGAGAAAGGACACAAAACCGGAGGATTTCTTCTCAAAGCCTCTCTGCAGATCCTGATACGTGGTATCTCCCAAAAATTCA
Organism: uncultured Eubacteriales bacterium; assembly: GCA_900319095.1. Classification (GTDB taxonomy): domain Bacteria; phylum Bacillota; class Clostridia; order Lachnospirales; family Lachnospiraceae; genus Eubacterium_F. The sequence goes on from ONNE01000044.1 coordinate 1,072, forward strand.
ACGTCTGAAAGGGTTGACAAGAGATTGGTTTTGCCCTCCATACCCTCATAGGAAAAACCGGTCATTTCTTCACCATTCAGATAATAGACATTGCTAAATGTCTCACTCTCATTGGTCTGTGCAATGATCCGCTTCATGATCTGCTCGATATCCAGCTGTATGAATCCTGTGGTCAGTTTTTTCCCCTGAAAAGTAAAACCATCCACCGGCATAGCGAGAATCAGCTGCTTTTTCGCCCCATACTGATCCACCGTATAAATCGATGGCTTCGTGACCGGCTCATTTAAGAAGGTATAACGGCTGAGACCGGATATAGTCGAATGAGCCGTATAAATAATTCCATCTTCATCAACGACCGCAAACCGGTCAAAATGATACAGCTCCATAATTTCTTTCATAAAGTGGCGGAGCGAGGATTGATCTTTAAGATCTGACTTCTCAATAATTTCAAAAACCGACTTCATATGTGTCATGTTGTTTTCAATCTCGGATGAGATTGTCTGAGCACGTCGCTGTGCCAGCTCGCGCAGATAAAATTCACTCACCGAATGAATGGCTTCTTCCGTGCTCTGGTCTGCCCTTTTTTCGGTCCATGCGGATGTAAAAAGCAACACACAGGCGATTCCCAGCACTCCCAATAATCCGATGATCACTGCCTTTATTCGCATCTCTACTCTTCTCCATATAATTTATATAACATGGCCTTTGCATCTTTTTGATAGATGACGGTCGTCTTTTCCTGTGTGAGCTCATCATAGGCATCACCGGGTTTGAGACCATCGGCAATCTTGATGGCAATCTGAATGGTATCAAATCCGATGGAATAACAGTCCTGAACCGCCAGACAGTAAATCTGTCCCTCCTTGAGATAGCGGAGCGCCTGTTTGTCATGATCCATTCCCACGATGACAACCTTCCCCTCCAATCCGGCTTCCTGTACGGCTTTTACCGCTCCCAGTGGATTGACCATATTACAACACACCATCCCGGCAAGATCCGGATTCTCCCCGATGTATTTTTTGGTGATCTCATACGCTTTTTCAGAGGATTCGTAATCATATTCGATTCCGACAATCTCCATGTCCGGATAGGACTCGATCATACTCTTGGCTCCCGCCAGTCTCTGCTCATGACAGGGTGCGCCCTCGTTTCCCACAATGATTCCCACCTTACCTTTGCCATTTAATTTCTCACACAATGCCTTTGCCAGCGCCTCACCATCTTCTTTGTTGTGTGTATTTCCCACATAGGCAATTCGGCCGCACTCGTCCTCTTCTTCAATGTCTGAGCTTGAAAAAGTCATCACCTTTTGTCCGTCGATCATCACTTCATTGATCACTTTTGAGATTGTAGAGCTCTCAGCCACATCCACTCCGATCACATCGTATTTTTCCTGAGCTGCTTTCAAGATCCGCTTCTTCTGGTCGCTTGCCGATACGGTTTTCGGTGCCAGATATTCATAATTGATCGTAATCCCTCTGGCAGCATAGCGGTCTGCCGCATCTTCAATTCCCATGGCAACGGCATCCCACCACGGATGAACCATTTTATAGGTAAAATAAAAATTATATTCTTTTTTTCTCGGTGTATAGTTATCCAGAATACGGTTGAACGAAACTGCCTCATCAACGACATCTCTGTCGCTCTCCTTTTCAACCGCCTGGGATGTCACTGCCTTTTCTTTTGAATTCCCGTCTGTTCCGGATCCGTTCTCCCGATCCGTCCACGTCGCACAACCGGAAAACAGGAACAGCACCGCAAGAATGACAGCCGAATAATATGTAACCTTCATCCTACTACCTCTTGTCACGCAAAATATGACACACCTGTACCACAAATGATACACTTATTGTACCATAGACCGAAGTGGTTTGCAAGAATACCGGTCGCTCATCATTCTCGCTAAAAACTCCGTCAAAGAACCGATATAGCGTTCTCTCAACGGCAGGGGCATCTGTTTTGCCCCTTTATCCGTCTTGATCTTCCTCTATCCAAAAGAGTTCATCCAGCGTTTTCCCAAGTGCCTTGCACACTTTAATGCACAGATTGATCGTCGGGTTATAGTCTCCCTTCTCAATCGCACTGATCGTCTGCCTGGATACTCCCACTGCCCTGGCCAGATCATCCTGCGATAAATCGCATCCGGCTCTCGCCGCTTTCATTTTCAGATTTTTCATATCATCAGTCCCCTTCTTTTTGCTTATCCACCAGTTCTTTTATCGCCAGTTCAAGCCCCAAAAGAATGAGAACCACACTACAGAGCAGGGGAAGAAATGAAGCCTGCAGCTTTCCATCTGTCAGCATCGATCCGTCCATGAACGAGCGAAGGGGTGTGATGAGATTCAAGATACCGATTGCCAGAAACACAATCGTATATCGTCTCTTGTCATTGTTTAATCCCCAATAGGCATCCTTCCACACGCAATAACTGACCTGTACAAAAATGCCCACGATGATAATCAGAAAGTGAAGCACCTCTCTCTCAACCGGAATCTCCCATCGCATCGAGGATAACGTAACCATCAGTGCTTCGCAGATTAAAACAGCATAAAAGCCATACATATATCCTCTCCCACGCAAAACACTCTGCCTCTCATCATACTTTGTCGCCGCCTTCCCATTGCGATTGGCAAATTTAAAAATCATAACCGCAAAAACACAACCAAGTAAAACACCTACTACCATTCCCAGACTTCTTGCATCACTCATATGAATTCCTCCATTCCAGATCAAACGATTGGTTTTCGTTTCTATTTTTTTCTTTGATACAAGAATACACTATCAATGTCATTTTGTCAAGTATATTTTACATTTTATTTGGTTTATTTGATTTTTTGTAAAACAAAAAGCAGCGCCAGTTCATATTTTTGAAATGGCGCTGTTCTCTCTCTCCATCTTTTTCAGAAAAAGAATATCTCTGTTCATTTTTTTCCCGGCATGATTCCACAAAAATCTCTCCTCGATCGCACACAGTTTATCTGCCAGATTTACGATGACAGCCTCTTTGCATCTTGGAATCTGCCCGATCTGTATCGGCCACATATGACTGGCAATAATATTTTTCTCTCTCCAGCCAAGTTCAAAGATCTCTTCCGCTTTTGCCAAAGCTACCTGCGGATGCCTTTTGGCCCGCTGCCAGGAAGAACAAGGTTCCCTCCTCACATCATCCAGGTGAAAATCGTGAAGCATCGCCCCACGGACTACTGCCTCCACATCTGCCTGAATCTTCATGGAACGAATCATCCGAATACTTTTTAATGCCACGTGGCTACAGTGGACATACGTGTCTGTATTCTTGTGCTGTCTGCTCTCCTTCATGCTCTGGAGCTCCGGATGTTCCCTCAAAAAACAAAACACACTATACGGTCTCAAACTTTCCCTCCTATCTTAACTTTCACTTATTTTCTTTTTTTCACATTTTGCGCAGTCTCCACAACAGCTTTTCCCATGTATTTTCCTTCGAATCAACGTCCCGATGGCCAGCCCCAGACATATGAGAAGCAGAATTCCAACTACTAAGTCCCAGGGATTCTTCGCAAATCCGATCAGACGGACGATCAGCGCCATCCCCCATGCGACAGCACACTGCCAAAAGACTACTGCTACGGCCCATTTGCTGCCCAGTTCCCTCCTGATGGATGCCACGGCTGCCACACACGGGGTGTACAAAAGAGAAAACACCAGCAGCGAAGCAGCTGAGAGCACCGGAAGTGCTGTCTGTACACTTTCTCCAAACAAGACTTCCAGAGTCGAGACAACGCTTTCTTTTGCCATGAATCCACAGATCAGAGAGGTACAGATTCTCCAGTCATCCAACCCAATCGGTCGCAGGATGGGTGCCAAAAATCCGGAAATTCCAGCCAGTATGCTGTCCTGTGAATTGGCAACCAAATTAAAATGCAGATCAAAGCTCTGTAAAAGCCATACAACCACTGTTGCTATGAGAATCACGGAAAATGCCCTCTGCAAAAAGTCCTTTGCCTTCTCCCACAAGAGCTGTCCCACATTTTTCGCACCGGGCATACGATAATCCGGCAATTCCATCACAAAAGGGACGGCCTCTCCTTTAAAAAGTGTATTTTTATAGAGAAAAGCAACCAGAATTCCTGTGACAATGCCAAGAAGATATAGGCCGATCATAATCAGCGCACCGTGTCCCTTGAAAA
>ONNE01000186.1 GCA_900319095.1 uncultured Eubacteriales bacterium
TCACACCAATGCACGACAGACCGGTTCGATGTGCCGTCTCAACATCCACATCCGAATCTCCCACATAGATTGCGTCACTGACCGGACAATTCAATTCTTCCAATGCCTGCAGGACCATATCGGGCGCTGGTTTTTTTCGAATTCCCGCAGCCTCGTTTTCTCCATGCGAGACATCAATCAATGCTTCAAAATAAATCGATGTCAGCTCCTGAACAGCAAAATCCGCTTTATTTGATACAATCGCAGTCTGAATGCCCCTTTTCTTTAGCTCGCCCAATAATTCCATGATTCCCGGATATGGTTCGGTGTGATCATTACAATGCTCCTGATAATAAGAGCGGAATTCATTCATTATTTTATCAAAATTTTTCGTTTTTTCGCCAACCGCTCTCTCCATTAATTTTATAATCCCATTCCCAACAAACTGACGAACCTGATCCATGCTCCTCTGAGGGAGAGCTTCCGATGAGAGGGCAAAATTAACTGCATCTTTTAAATCTTCCAGCGTGTCCAACAGTGTTCCGTCCAGATCGAACACTACCACTTTATACTTCATATCGGATGGTGCCTCTCCTTTTGTGTTTTTTCTTATTCTATTATAAACGAATTCCGATTCTTTTACAACTTGAATAACTCCAATCAGTTGACACTCTCTATTGAAAATGCTAAAATGAATCGGTAAATGTAATGAAAGAACGGAGGCTAAAGATAGAATGAAACTGGATCGATTAGTTGGTGAACGCTTTAAAGAAAAACCAAGTGACTGCGTGATTGAAAGTCATTCCCTCATGATGCGTGGCGGCTATATGAAAGATGTCGCTAAGGGAATTTATTCTCAATATATGCCACTCAAACGAATTTGTCGAAAGATTGAAGAAATTATCCGCGAAGAAATGGATGCCATTGATGGACAGGAGGTTCTTTTTCCTGTCACATTGCCTGCCACCCTGTGGGACGAGTCCGGACGATACGAGAGTGTGGGAAGCGAACTTCTTCGCTTTACCGATCGCAACGGCACTAAAATGGTTCTTGGTATGACACATGAAGAAGCAGCCGTTCAGTTGGTTCGCGACTATGCGAAAAGCTATCAGAATTATCCTTTTATGATTTATCAGATTCAGACAAAATTTCGGGATGAGGCAAGACCTCGTGCCGGTTTGATTCGCGTGCGTGAATTTACTATGAAAGATGCTTATTCTTTCCACACCTCGCAAGAGGATTTGGAGCGCTATTACCAAATCTGTTTTGACGCATATAACCGCATCTTTGCCAGAGCCGGAATTCCGGAGGTGGTAACGGTCGCCTCAGATTCCGGTATGATGGGCGGCAATCTGGCTCATGAGTATATGCTTTTGACACCAATTGGCGAGGATTCGATTGCCATCTGTGGAAACTGTGATTTTCGCGCCAATATGGAGGCCGCTGAGAGCATTGTCGAAAACCAAAGGGATGCTGAGGATGAGTCGCTGACGAAAGTTCACACACCGGATATCCATACGATCGAGGATGTCTGCGAATTTTTACATGCACCGATTGAGAAATCCTGCAAGGCAGTTGTCTATCAGAAAAATATGACGGACGATTATGTGGTCGTCTTTATCCGCGGTGATCTCGATGTAAACGAGACAAAAATGACGAATTATCTGGGGGAAGATATCCATCCGGCTGTCATCACCCCTGAATGCGGGCTGAATGCCGGCTATATCGGACCGGTCAACCTTCATGTGACCGGAGATTATACCGTGATTTACGATCGCTCGCTCGAGGGAACCAACAACCTGTCCTGTGGTGCCAACGAAGAGGAATATCATTTCACCGGTCTTTGTATTGACCGGGATGTCAAACCACAGAGCTATGTTGATGTCGCCAAAATCACGGATGGCGGTATCTGTCCGAAGTGTGGCCAAAAACATATTTCGATTTCCCGCGGAATCGAAGTTGGAAACATCTTCCAGCTCGGAACAAAATATACAAAATCCATGAATATGCAGTATCTGGATGCCGAGGGGAATTCTCAATATCCGATCATGGGCTGCTATGGAATCGGAGTCGGTCGATTGGCCGCATCTGTGTGCGAAGCACATCACGATGACTATGGTCCGATCTGGCCAATTACGATTGCTCCATGGCAGGTTCATCTATGCTGTCTGAGATCAGACGATGCCACAGCTAAAGAGTGTGCTGACTCACTGTATGAAGCACTTAAAAAGGAAAAAATCGAGGTTATTTACGATGACCGGAATGTCCGTCCGGGTGTTATGTTCTCCGATGCGGATCTTCTGGGAGTTCCGATTCGTCTGGTTGTCAGCCCTCGCAACATGAAGGAATCTGTAGTCGAGCTGTCAACACGCGACAAATCCATACAAGATAAGGTCGCCATAGA
>ONNE01000085.1 GCA_900319095.1 uncultured Eubacteriales bacterium
AAAAAAAAGCCCTCACCCAGCAGTTGCAGGTCTGCCAAACAAGGACTCGGGAGTACGCCATTGGGGGCTCGAACCCCAGACACCCTGATTAAGAGTCAGGTGCTCTACCAACTGAGCTAATGGCGCTTAATGTATCGAACAGAAATTATTATATAATAGTTTGTACAAAAATGCAATAAAAAAATAATAAAAAATAAAAAAAAATTGTATTATCAATTTTTAAATCGGAATGGGGTATTTATATGGAAACAAAAAACAAAACAAAAGAATTATTAAAAGGATTTGTATCAAATATCTGGTACATTATTGCATTGGTTTGTGTTGTCACTTTAATTATTTTTTCTATTTCGAAATGGAGCGATACAAAAGAATTTTTTTCACGCTTGATTGCGGTACTGATGCCTTTTATTTTTGGTTTCTTCTTCTCTTATCTGATTACACCTTTTGTAAAATTTTTGAATAAGCAATTGAATCGGATTAAGATGGGAAAACTCTTGCGGGTAAAAAGGGGAATTAGTATTACGATTGCCTATGCCATTGTGGTGGGGGTTATTGTACTGATCATCGTCTATATCTCACCTCAGATTCACGAGAGTGGAAAAGAACTGTTCCGGTCAGTGAAAAGTGGATATAAATATGTAGCTCAAAATAAAGAGAAGCTAAATGCCAGGATTCCTTTTATTCAATTGGGAGACTTGATGGATTATATCAAGACCAATATCATTGATAATTTGCAGAAATATTCGGACAGCATTGTCCCTTATATCTACCAGTTCTCATCATCCATTGTCACGATGGTTTACAATATATTAATTGGAATTGTAATTTCGATTTATATTGTATTGGATAGTAACCATCTGGTAAAGGGATTAAAAAAAATTGTCTATGCTGTTGCCCCGAAAAATAAAGAAAAGAGTGCATGGAATGTCATTTTGCAGTGCAATCACATTTTTAATGGATTTTTATTTGGAAAAGCAATTGATTCTCTGATAATTGGAATTATATGTCTGATTGCCATGTCAATCTTACAGCTGCCCTATGCTCTTTTGATGAGTATTATCGTGGGAATTACCAATATGATTCCATATTTTGGTCCGTTTTTTGGTGCCATTCCGGGTGTATTGATTTATTTATTTATTGATCCTAAGTTATCTCTGATCTTTGCGGTCATGATTTTGATTTTGCAGCAATTTGACGGATTGTATCTTGGACCTAGAATTTTGGGTGATTTGACTGGTATTAAACCTCTGTGGGTTATTTTTGGAGTAACCTTCGGAGGAGCCTATTTTGGAGTCATGGGTATGTTTTTAGGTGTTCCTGCTGTGGCGGTTATCATGTATCTGGCAAATTTAATTGTAGAAAAAAAGATTCGAAAGAAAGGAATTGACACATCAGCGGATTTTTAGAAGTTTTTCTACTTCTAACAAAGAGATGGCAATCTGATTGAATGTTTTAGAGATTTTTTTGCAATATAAGATTCTGGATATTTTTCTTTGCAGAGACTGTATCATAAAAAACTCTTTTCATAAAATGGGTTACTACCATTCTATGAAAAGAGAGAGAAAACGTGAAACATCTTTTCTTTTATCTTGATATTACAAACCGGCAGATCGGTTTGCCCTCTGCCACAAACCGGCTCTCATATTCGGTCATGATGTTGCCTGGCAGAAATTCGCTGTGATGAAGATCATATGTGATTTCATCAATGTTCCATTTACCCGACTCTTTGACACAGTCAACAGAAAAGTCGAAAAGTGGCCGGTTATCTGTTTTAAATTGGATATATCCGAGAGGACTTAACAGATGATCGTAGATGGACAAAAAGTTGGGACTTGTCAATCTTCTTTTTGCGTGGCGATCTTTTGGCCATGGATCTGAGAAGTTGAGATAAATCCTTTCAATTTCGCCCTCATCAAATATATCCATCAGGTATTTGGCATCAAAGCGGAGAAAAAACAAGTTATCGAGTTCCGTTTTTTCCCGGTGCTCGATTGCCCGGTAGAGAACGCTTGAATACATCTCAATGCCAATGTAGTTGACCGATGGGTTTTCTTCTGCGAGCGTGTGTATAAACTGCCCCTTGCCCATTCCGATTTCTATGTGGATGGGGTTTGAATTGTGGAAAAGAGTGTGCCAACAGCCCTTGTAGTTTTCCGGATTGTGGATCACAAAAGGACTGTTATCAATATATTCTTTAGAACCCTTTATATTACGTAAACGCATAGACATCTCCTTTTTTTCATTGAAACTATCTTTACTAATGTAACACAAAATGGAAAAAAAGGAAAGAGAATCAATTTAATTTGAGTTAAAAGAAAATCTGTGTTATACTAAAAAAAGTGTATTTAGTTAGACTGATTGGAGGTATTTATGAAGATAAGACCATATCCTATTCTTATTTTTTGTATGTTGATAGGACTTGTGCTGATCCCTGACAGGAGTGCCCAGGCCAAGAAAAAGCTGAGTCTGTCAGCTGATTCAGCAATTGTGATGGATGTCCAATCCGGTGCGATTCTGTATAAAAAAAATATGGATAAAAAACAATATCCGGCAAGTATAACGAAAATTATGACAACTTTAGTTGCTCTGGAAAATTCTTCGATGAATGAGACGGTGACCTATTCTAAGGGGGCGGTTACGAATTTGGAGAGTGGTGCCTCAAACATTGGTCTTGTGCCGGGCGAAAAGATGTCGATGGAGAACAGCTTATATGCGGTTATGCTGGCATCCGCGAATGAGGCATGCAATGGAGTAGGGGAGCATATTGCCGGAAGTGTCGAGGATTTTGTCAATCTGATGAATGAGAGGGCAAAAGAGATCGGATGTACCGGAACACATTTTGCCAATCCAAACGGACTTTGGTTGGAAAACCACTATACGACAGCACACGATATGGCGCTGATCGCGAGGGAGGCTTACAAGAATCCGACCTTTGCAAAGATTACCGGGACGAAAAGATATCAGCTACCGGATACGAACAAGACAAAAAACCGGGGAACGATGACAAATCACCATGCGATGTTGGTTGCGGGAAATTTTTCACAGTTTGTATACGATTACTGTGTGGGAGGAAAGACCGGTTATACATCGAAATGTCGATACACACTTGTGACATTTGCAAAAAAAGAGGATATGATTTTAGTTTCTGTTGTCATGAGAGCAGATTCTCCGTGGGTTGAAAAAAATGAATATACGGATTCAATCAAACTTTTGAATTACGGCTTTGATAATTTTAAGAGATATTCGATTCGTGAAGAGGCGACAAAAGAGATTGCCAAAAATAATCTCTTTACGAAATTTAGTCCTTTCTACAGTGAGGATACCAGTTCACTTTCGATCGATGAGGGTGCCGATGTGATTTTACCAAAAAATGTTGGTATGGATCAGGTTGAAAAAAAGATTGAGTATTACAGCGATGTCAGAAAGTTGAGCGATGGAAGAAAAGTGATTGGAAAGATCTCTTATACCTACAAGGACAGAGAGGTTGGGGGATCAAATATATACTATAAGAAGTTAAACCTTCCGACCCTCAATGACAGCATTGATATGTCAGAGTGGTTTGAGGATTCAGTTGAAAAAGTCAACAAGGGTCCATTTCCATGGAAAAAAGTTATTTTGATCGGAATCGTCGTACTGATTGTACTATTTGTACTGTTCCTGTTCGTTCAGCGTGTACGGGCAGAGAGAGAGGCGAGAGAACGAAGGAATCGATACCGGAGGACGAGAAAGAGTTTAAACCGCAATGAAGATGGGGTTTATTATCGAAGGAAATAAAAATAAAAGGGGCTGTCGCGACAGCCTCTTTTTTTATTGTTTTTTGAACGAATTATAGAATCACTTTGCGGAAGTTTTTCTTTCCGCGCTTAAGAACCACTCCCTCACCGGAGAAGATATCTTTTGAAAATACAGCACGAAAATCGGTTACTTTTTCTCCGTCCATGCTGACACCACCCTGTTGAACTGCTCGTCTTGCCTCAGAGTTTGATGGTACGAGACCACTCTTAGTCAAAAGGTTTAATATACCAATGGATCCATCCTCAAAATCATCATCAGTGAGGTTAAAGGTAGGCATATTGGCAGCATTTCCACTGGAGAAAAGTGCCTTGGCAGATTCCTGTGCCTTGTCAGCCTGTTCTTTACCGTGAACCAGACTGGTCAATTCGTAGGCGAGAATTTCTTTTGCACGATTTAATTCGCTTCCCTGCCAGCTCTCCATGGATTCTATTTCTTCAAGAGGAAGGAATGTGAGCATTTTTAAGCATTTGATGACATCGGCATCGTCTACATTTCTCCAATACTGATAGAAATCAAATGGGGAAGTCTTGTCCGGATCAAGCCACACGGCACCTTTTTGGGTTTTTCCCATCTTTTTTCCCTCTGAATTCAAGAGAAGATTGATGGTCATGGCATAGGCATCTTTTCCAAGCTTTCGTCGGATCAACTCGGTTCCACCCAACATATTGCTCCACTGATCGTCTCCACCGAATTGGAGATTGCATCCATATTTTTCAAACAGAGCTAAGAAGTCATAACTCTGCATGATCATGTAGTTAAATTCCAAAAAGCTCAGACCTTTTTCCATACGCTGTTTATAGCACTCTGCAGTGAGCATTCGGTTGACACTAAAATGTGCTCCCACATCGCGCAGAAGTTCAATATAGTTGAGCTTCATCAACCAGTCTGCATTGTTGATCATCAGAGCTTTTCCATCTGAAAAATCAATAAAGCGGCTCATTTGCTTACGGAAACAATCGCAGTTGTGCTGGATGGTTTCCGGTGTCAGCATCTGTCGCATATCGGAGCGGCCGGATGGATCTCCGATCATGGCGGTACCACCGCCTATGAGGGCAATGGGTTTATTGCCCGCCATCTGTAGACGTTTCATAAGACACAATGCCATAAAGTGACCGACATGAAGACTGTCTGCCGTGGGATCGAATCCAATATAAAAGGTTGCTTTTCCGGAATTGATCAATTCCTTTATTTCTTCTTCATCTGTGACCTGCGCAATCAATCCTCGCGCAACTAATTCATCATATACTGTCATGATAGACTCCTTTCAGTTTCAAAAGTCAATCAATAGCCAACTTTTTTGCCATTTTTCTTCATGTATCCACTGATTCGACCAGCTTTATAGTCCGCTTTTTTTCTTGAGTTCGGAACAGCCGGATCCGTTGGATCATAGCTTACGCCATTGATTTTGATGGTCTTATTCTTGCCCAGAGGACCTGGTTTCGACGAATTTCCCTTTACAATTTTTACGGTTGAACCAGCCGATGCATAGTCATAAATCCACTTGGCATCCGCAACTGTCATCCGGACACATCCGGCAGAGGCAGGAGATCCGAGACGGTTATAGTTGTAGGCACTCAACGCATAATGGGACTGGGAACCCACGGCTACGGAGTGAAAATAAACATTTCCCACAATATGAGAAGCCCATCTCGCATATACAATACTGCCATCCGGTTCATACATTGGCTTGAGGGAATATTTGACGGATTGTCCATTGCTGCAGATGGAGTATGTCCCGATTGGTGTGTAGGAGGAGTGCTCATTTAATCCTCCTGTACCGGCAACGGTGGATACATCACGACCGACGGATACGGTACACGTTTTAACCGGAATATCGTATTTTTTCGTCTCATCGTCATACATATAGACAGTCACAACACAGGCAGCACGGTTAATCTCAATATAAAACTTATTTGTATTGGATCCGCTGCTCTTTTTCAAATTCAATTCCTTCGTGAGATCGGTCTGTTTTACATTATTTTCATAATAAACTTTGTATTTTTTTCCGCTGTACTTTTCATAGTACCAGCCGTTCTTTCCCATATCCTTTTTCTTTAAGCGGAAAATCTGGGAATTCAAACGTATCTTTTTGTTCCAATTGGTATATCCATAGGCAATTACTTTAAAACTACCGGTCTGAGTGTTCTTTAAAGTAATGTAATATTTTTTCTTATTTGAAGAAACTTTTGCTTTATAGGTACCCAGCTTTTTTTTGTTGGAGCCCAGCCGGTAAATAACAAACTGAACTTTTTTGATATTTCCCGGAATATAGGCATTGGTAAGCTTATAGGTACAGGATGCGTTTTTCTTCTTTGTAACGGACAGAGTACCTTTTTGGATTCTCTCATCTGCCACGGCTGTTATATTTAATGTCTTAATTGAACCATTAACATCTGTGACTACGACACGAATGGTATATTGGTCAAGTGAATAGTCCAGGTTTTTTAATTTTACGGCAGCATAATATTTTGTCTTAGCAGCATCTTTTGCTGTCGCATTGACGGAGGCAACCTGAGATCCCTTGCTGTTGTAAATGTTGAACTTTACTTTCGATACGTCAAAAGGATTTTTAAATCCCTTTAAATAGATACCAAAGGACTGTTTCTTTTCAAGAGCTTTTGTCTTGGATACCGTGAGGGATGAGTAAACCGGGTTGACTTCATAGGTGGTTTTGGCTAATGTCTGATTCAGTGCGGTGTTGGAAGTGTTGGTAAGAACCAATTTAGCATTCCAAGTTCCATATTGAACACCGGCAACGGTGATGTTGGCTGGCCATGCAAGACCGGTTCCGGCTATGTTGGTTTTCGCACCGATCACTTTTGCGGTGGATTCATCGGCTCCGTTCGGCCACGCGAGTACGGACACCTGATTGCCGGTACCCGGAATCAGTACACCACCGGCCGACTCTGTTGAAGTGAGTGTCAGGGTACGGGATGCCGACTCTTTATTGCCATCAACGGTGAATTTGATATTCTTTGTATGAATAGAAAAATCACAGGTTCCGGCTGATATGGAGGATCCACCGATCAAAAGATTGACGGATAACTGATCGTACGTATATTTGACATCCGAAATCGAAAAGGTACCGTTAAAAATTCCATTCTGGCAATTGCTTGAATCTAAAAGAATTTCTTTTGTATATAAAATCGTCTTTTTGCTATCTGTGACCTGCAGGGTAAGACGGCTTGTCTGCTCTAAATCCAGACCTCTTACCGAATAGCTGACCTGACCGGCTGCCCGGTCGGTTGAGACACTTGCCTGATACTGTACAGCTGTCGATGTCGGTGAAGTCGACGGTGATGCGGACGGTGAAGCAGAAGGCGAGCTAGACGGTGATTCTGCCGCACGGACATAAGATGGTCCAAAAAACGCACTGACTACCGCCACAAACAAGATCAGAACAAACTTAGCACTCGAATGTGTCAATTTCATAATAAATCCTCCATTCTTTTTTTGACCATAAGTTTGTTCCAGGCAAAAGCACTGGAACTTATTGTATGTATATGACAATGATGTTTTGAACATTCCGAAAATTTGCAGAATGTAACATACTCCCGGCGGGAATCGAACCCACAACTGCCCCTTAGGAGGGGGCTGTTATATCCATTTAACTACGAGAGCAAAACTCAAATCCATCTGCCGGATGGATTTGAGTGAAAAGATCTGTTATTGTTATACCTTATAAATATGTCTTCAATTTGTCAACTTTGTCAAGTTGTTCCCACGGAAGATTCAATTCTGCGCGTCCAAAATGTCCATAAGCAGCTGTTTGTTTATAAATTGGCCGACGCAGATCTAACATCTGAATAATACCTGCCGGTCTCAGATCAAAATTTTCACTGATGATGTCTACAAGCTGATTTTCCGGAATCCTGCCTGTGCCAAATGTATCAATGCGGATCGAAGTCGGTGTTGCCACACCAATCGCATAGGACAACTGGATTTCAGCACGGTCACAGAGTCCGGCTGCCACAATATTTTTTGCTACATAGCGTGCGGCATAGGCAGCAGAGCGGTCAACCTTGGTCGGATCTTTGCCGGAAAAGGCCCCGCCACCGTGACGCGCCCATCCGCCATATGTATCCACAATGATCTTGCGCCCGGTCAATCCGCTGTCACCGTTCGGACCACCGATCACAAAACGTCCGGTCGGATTGATATAAATTTTTGTCTCACTGTCCAGAAGTTCTGAAGGAAGAACCTGGTCAATCACGTGTTTGCGAATCTCACTCTGTATCTGTTCCAATGTAATCTCTTCACTGTGCTGACTGGAAATTACGACAGCGTCCAGACGCAGCGGCTTTCCATTTTCATCGTACTCAACGGTGACTTGTGATTTGCCATCTGCTCTCAGATAAGGAAGAGTACCATCTTTGCGAACCTTTGTCAATTGTCTGGTCAATTTGTGTGCCAGATAGATTGGATAAGGCATATAGTCATCGGTCTCATTGGTCGCATAACCAAACATCATGCCCTGATCACCGGCTCCAATCGCCTCAATCTGTGAATCGGTCATCTTGGTCATCTTGGTCTCCAGTGCGTTGTCTACGCCCATAGCGATGTCGGAAGACTGTTTATCAAGAGCCACCATAACACCGCATAGATTACCGTCAAAACCCTTCTTTGTATCGTCATATCCGATTTCGCAGATGGTGTCACGGACAATTTTCTGTATATCAACCTGTGCATTGGAAGAAATCTCTCCCATCACAAGAACCAGGCCGGTTGTAATGGCAGTTTCACAGGCAACACGACTCATTGGATCCTGTTCCAGCATCGCATCCAGAATGGAGTCAGAAATCTGATCACAAATTTTATCGGGATGTCCTTCTGTCACTGATTCAGACGTAAAAAGTATTTTTCCCATATCAAACCTCCTTTTCTTTTGCGAAAACGCAACCTTATTGTACTATAACCCAATATAATCGTCAAGAGACGAAACACTACGTTTCATTGAAAAAATAAAATTAAATTTCATTAAAAATAAAAAATATTTATAAAAAGACTATAAATTTATAAATTTTTATGTTATACTGATTCTGAATATACAAAATAAGCTGAGGGTTGGACAATGGATGATAATATGAAGCATCGGCAAAAGCTTATCTTTTTTACACAATGTATATTAATTGGTATCGCAATGATTGTTGTATTGTATACGTATTTTTCTGTCTCAGATGAGCGCGTACACAGTGTTCTGTGGCTGGTGATCCTGAGCCTGCTATTGATCTTGTTGTTGGTTTGCATTATTATGCAGAGGAATTATTCTAATCGACGATTTGATGATTTTATGAGAATCAAAGAAGATGAACAGCAAAAGACCGAGCAGTTTAACAGGGAGATCATCGGCAATGTCATGCATGATTTAAAGACACCGCTGGCATCCGTGAGGGGTTATGCACAGGGAATTATGGATGGAGTGGCGAACTCACCGGATCGATTAAATAAGTATGCATTTACAATTCGTGCGAAGGCAGAGGACATGACGAATTTGGTGGATGATCTCTCGTTATTTTCTTTGATCTATCAGGAGAATATACAATATCATTTTCAAAAGGTAAATGCTTCTGCTTATTTAAGTAAGTGTATTGGCGACATGTCTCTGGATTTTGAGATGAAAAAAATCAGCCTGATTTATCAATTTTTGGGAGACAATCAGACCAGGATCAATATTGACACTGACAAGATGAAGCGTGTAATTAACAATGTTGTAGGGAATTCTGTTAAATACATTCATGCAGATGTTGGTATGGTATATGTTCATGTAGATGAGGATGAGCATAACCTGTTGATCCATATTTCAGATAATGGGGAGGGGATCGCACAGGAAGATCTGGTTCGAATCTTTGAGAGGTTCTATCGCACGGACCGGTCAAGGAATTCCAGTACAGGTGGGAGTGGGATTGGCTTATCAATTGCCAAGAAGATTATGGAAGATCATAGAGGGGAAATCTGGGCAGAAAGTGAACTGGGAGTTGGCACAACGATAACATTTTCGCTGCCAAAAGTAACAGATAAGACAAACTAAAGTATATGGTTATAATGAGGGATGAAAGACGGAGGAACTTTTTATGAAAAAAATATTGATTATTGAAGATGAACTGCCAATTGCAGAGTTGGAAAAAGACTATTTGGAGTTGAGTGATTTTGATGTAACGATCGAGACGGATGGTACAAAGGGGGAAGAAATGGCAATGTCGGGGCAGTATGATCTTATCATTCTGGATCTGATGCTTCCCGGTACGGACGGATTTGAGATCTGCCGGAAGTTTCGAGAGAAATTTTTGTCACCGGTGATTATGGTTTCGGCAAAAAAAGAAGATATAGATAAAATACATGGTCTCGGCATGGGAGCAGATGATTATATGACTAAGCCGTTTAGTCCGAGCGAGCTGGTGGCGAGGGTCAAAGCACACCTCAACCGGTTTGAGACACTGGTTGAGCAGAGCGGGAAGACAAAAAGCGAGAACAAGGAAAATATCAGCATAGGAGAACTGCAGATTGATAAGACAGCCAGACGGGTCATTGTGCGAGGGGAAGAGAAGATCTTTACAAATAAGGAATTTGATCTTTTGTATTTTTTGGCAGAGCACCCGAATCACGTTTTCCCAAAGGAGGAGTTGTTTCAGAAAATCTGGGGACTTGCCGCAGTGGGCGATAATGCCACTGTGACAGTGCATATTAAAAAAATTCGGGAAAAAATTGAAAAAGATACTTCCAATCCGGAGTACATTGAAACGGTATGGGGAGTGGGTTATCGATTCAAGGGACCAGGTACCGATCAATAAATTTCGAATAAGAAACAGGTATTTGAAGATACTAAGATGGCAGACGTTGAGAAAACGGTTTGCCATCTTTTTACGTGGGAGGAGAATCTCAGATGAACGCACGATATATGACACTGGGAATGACAGCACTGCTTCTTTTTTTGGCATTTCGCTTTTTTTTGCCGTTAGTACTCCCCTTTGTACTCGCTTATTTTTTCGCGAAATGCCTGTCTCCGGTTCTCAATTTTTTGGATCATAAATTAAATTGGAATCATAAATTTACATCCATTGTCACGGTGGTTGTGACATTGGGATTTTTTGGAGGATTTCTGTTTTTTGTGGGTAGTACTCTGATAGAACAGACAATTTTATTGTTTCAGAGAATACCGGTTTATATACAGATGATCCGGGAGGTCCTGGAAAATATATGTGGCAGATGTGACCGCCTCCTGGAACTGACAAGAGGAACCAGCTACCGGTATATGGAAGTACAGATTGCAAAATTATATGAAAATTTAGGGGGCAAGTTGATTCCCGGTCTCTCAAATTGCGCGATTGGAATCTTGTCGGAACTGGTCAAGTGGGGAAGTGGAATTTTCATTTTTTTTCTCTCCACCCTGTTAATTCTTTTGGATGACACATTTCCCTCTCTTCACAAAAAGCTCAGACCATTTGCGAACCGGTTGAAAAAAGCGGGTTTTGCCTATATGAAAGCACAGTGTATGATTCTTTTTCTGATTGCGGTGGTGATCAGCTGCGGCTTGTATTTTATCGGAAATGAATATGCTCTTTTGCTGGGAATTGGCATTGCTGTTCTAGATGCCTTCCCCATCATGGGAAGCGGTGTGGTGTTGCTGCCCTGGGCAGTGATTCAGCTGATTGGCGGAGATTTTTACAGAGCGGCTGTTCTGGTCACTTTGTTTGCTGTGTGTACGTTTTTGAGAGAAATTTTGGAACCAAGAATTTTTGGAAAGGAATTAGGGATGAAATCCCTGTATATATTGATCTCAATTTATGTGGGAATAAAGTTATTTGGTTTCATGGGAATTCTTCTAGGACCGATTTCCATTACCATTTTAAAGGTCACAAATGACATCGCAAAGCAACGGGAAACTATGTAGTGCTATCCCTGAATCCACCGGCTCATCCCGGAACCGTGGTTGCCAAAGGGACGTCTGTGGAATCCAAGTTTTTCATAAAAGGCCTCCTTGTTCATCGCGGACATGAGATTTACCATGATGACTTCGTCCTTATCGACAATAGACTCTAACCAGGCAAGAACGTTTTCGATAATCTTTCTGCCAAGTCCCTGGGACTGGTATTCCGGTCTCACGATGACATCACAGATAAAATACACATATCCACCATCCCCCACAACGCGTGCCATACCGACTGGACGATTGTGATCCAATGCGATAATTCGATAGAGCGAGTTGGCAAGAGCGATCTCTGCCCGGTTCGGACGAATGGTGATAAAGTCAACGCTGGCCCGGAGGTTGTTGTAATCTTCGATTGAAATGTCATGAGTGAAGGTAATCTTATCCATCATATAAAGATACCATGTCTTTCTTTAAATTATACAAATTGATTGGTGATCTCGTCGTAGTGATAATCGACAGAAGATAACGTATCGCGAAGAGACTGCTCGGAAATCTGGTGTACAGAGCAGAATTCTTGTAAAGTCGCATAATGATCTCGTAAATTTGTATTAACATAACTTAATAAAATAATGGGATCCTGCGGTATATCCAAATCTATAACACCTCCAAAAAAAATTTAATTTTATTTTACATAATAAGAGGTTTTTTTGTCAACCCTTTATTATACGTAAGAAAATAATCGGAAATGGAGAACAAAATTGCAAAATTCAGAATTTTCAAAAGACTTTGAACAAAATAAAACCAGAATTGATGCGCTGCTCCATGTAAAGGAGAGCTTTGATCTGATTTATCGGGTGGTGATGATTGGTGGCAAAAAGGCTTGTTTTTACCTTGTTGATGGTTTCTGTAAAGACGAGGTTATGGAGAAGATATTAGAATTTCTCTATCATATTTCGCCCGGTGAGATGCCACAGACGGCACATGATTTTCTCAAAGAAAAACTTCCCTATGGGGAGATTGATCTGGTGGATACAGAGGAAGTTCTGATTCAGAAAATTTTGTCGGGAGTGTCGGTACTGCTTATTGACGGATATGACAAGATCATTGCGATGGATTTCCGGGCCTATCCGGCACGCAGCGTAGAAGAGCCGGGAAAAGAGAAGGTAATGCGTGGATCCCGGGACGGATTTGTTGAGACACTTGTATACAATACGGCGCTGGTACGCAGGCGCATCCGGTCAACTGAATTGGTAATGGAAATGCACACGGTGGGAAAAAATTCAAGATCGGATGTTGTAATTGCTTTCATGAAAAATCGTGTGGAACCGGAAATGCTTGCCGATATCCGCAGGAGGATTGATTCCATTGATGTGGACGCGATCACAATGAATCAGCAGAGTCTGGCAGAATGTCTCTATCAGCACAAATGGTACAATCCATTTCCTAAATTTAAGTTCTCTGAGCGCCCGGATACAACGGCTGCCAGCATTCTTGAGGGAAGCATCGCGATCTTGGTGGATAATTCACCATCTGCCATGATACTTCCGACTTCTGTATTTGACATCGTGGAAGATGCCGATGACTATTATTTTCCACCGGTCACGGGAACATATCTTCGCATATCACGTATGATCATCAATTTTACAGCGGTAGTTCTCACACCGTTTTTTTTGCTTCTGTTAAAAAATCCCGAATGGATACCGGCATCTCTGGAATTTATTAAAATATCCGATCCGGTTCATGTCCCGATTTTTTTACAGATGCTTATCCTGGAGTTTGCCATTGACGGACTTAAGCTGGCATCCCTTAATACACCGAATACCCTCAGTACTCCGCTGAGTGTGGTGGCGGGTATCGTCCTTGGCGATTATACGGTCAGTTCCGGATGGTTTAATTCAGAAATTATGCTGTACATGGCATTTGTTGCGGTTGCCAATTACACACAGGTCAGTTTTGAACTTGGTTATGCTCTTAAATTTATGAGGCTGATCACAATTTGTCTGACAGCTGCGTTCAACCTGTGGGGATTTATCGGTGGCATTGCGATCACAGTGGTGAGTATCGTCTGCAACCGGACGATCAGTGGAAAAAGTTATATCTATCCATTGATACCATTTAACCCAAAACAGTTTCTGAAGCGTTTTTGCCGCATCAGTCTTCCAAACAGTGATAAGAGGATGTAAATTCCATTGACATTTTCATATGAAAAAATTATACTGGGGAAAGAATCTTACAAGCAAGTATACATCTGCCTCCAGGATGATGGTTTTTGCGTCCGAAAAGTTTTCCGAGAGTATATTGGAAAAACAGAGCACATGGTTGTACCAGGATGTAACAACGGAAGAGGTTCAGCGGATCAGCTGTGATGAAACGATCACAAAAATGTATCGCCCGGTTCGTCCGTCACCGTGGCGGCATTCACACGTAGATGGATGGGAGAGTTCACCAGAAAATACGTGCGGTCAACCGGGTGCTTTTATCAGGCAAAGGGAGATCATCCCGTCACGGTCGGTGACGCTGGAACAGATCATCCGATATATCCATGATCAGGATGGTGAAAAAGAAGTTGCTTTCCTCTAAATGATTTTAGAGGAAAGGAGGTTTCGTATGATCATCAAGATTGTGATTGGTGTTATCATTGTGGCTGCGCTGTCGTTTTTTGCCTTCCGCATTGATAATCCAAGTAAAAAACATGAAAAGAAACATAGGGAAGAGTAATTGATTTAAACTTAAATTTTATCCACTGAGAGCCCGGTCGGTCTGGCCGGGCTCTTTTCTAATTTTTTGTAAATTCTTTACACCAGGGCTCCATTGAAGCTGATAAAACACAAAAGGGAGCCGGGCCGGATTCAAGCACATAGGTGTGGAAAATTTGATCCGAGTAGGATTCTCCCAATTCATCTTTCATCTGTTGTCTTAACCGTATGAATTCCAGATAGCCAACCGTGTATTTCAGATAAGAAGCCGGTTCATCCAGAATCGACTGATAGACAGACGCACATATTTGTTCGTCCCAGCTTCCGTATTGATTTAGAAAGTCATGAAGCTGGTCTTTGGACCAGCCGTGCCTGTGAACTCCCAGATCGCAAAGTCCATACAGGCACAGAGAGATCAATAAGTTGTTTCTCAAAATAGAAATCTCCTCCGGGGTGAGTCCGGTATAAGTATAGGAATAGAGCTCTGCATACGTCGCCCAACCCTCAGAATATCCGCCAAAGTCTAGTAAAAATCGAAGGTGTGGGGGATTCGTCTGCGCAAAGTATGCATTTTGATAGAGATGTCCCGGATATCCTTCATGTGCGAGTGTGTGGTACAGCGAGGAACTGTCATACGGTGTTGACGGATTCAGATAAATCACGTGATGATCGGTATCGTCAATCGGAGGCGTCAGATAAAATGCCGGGCTGAGATAATTCTCCAGGGATTCATCCACCTGCCTGACTTCAAAGGTTGATTTTTTGATTGAGGGAAAGTCGGTGGCAATTGCCTGCTGGAGAAAGGAAAGAATCTCTCTCGAAGAGTGAAATTTTGCCGCATACCGGTCACAGGAAGAAAACAGGGATGGTTTTTGTGCGGCCAGACTAACGAGAGAATCTTTTGCCTGAATCAAAGTCGTCAACATGAGGGATTCCATCTCATCCAGCGAGAGGGAAGAGCCGGTTGTCTCGTGTACCAAAAAGTCATAATAAGAACTTCCGTCCGGCTGATAATCGCAGAGGTTTCCGGAGGGAAATTCACCGGTGTCAGAAATCAGTTGTCTGAGCTCCTGAGAGAGGTTTACGTAAGCGGGCTTCAGATATTGATTTAAGTCGTTCTGATGCTGTGCTGTCAGCTGCTGCCTGGCGCCATCGGTTAAAAAAGAGACCTCGGATATTTTTTTTTCAAATCTCTGCTGCACCATGGAACTACCGTCTTCTTTTATAAATTCATCGCATTGACCGGCAATGCGGGACAGGGTTTCCCGGCTGGGAAGGGTTCCAAGTTCTTTTTTCTTCTTTTCTATCGAAAGCAAAGATTGAAAATAATCCGGGACGGAGCGAATCAGAGCCAGATACTGGGCGACATCCTCTTCATCATCAAAATGAAATTCCGCAAGAAGAACCGGAAGCTGGGCCTGAATGCCATTCGTTGGTGAAAGTCCTTTGGTAAAAGCAGTGTAGGAATAACTCTTACACTCTGTTTTGAGGCTATGGACCAGACAGTCATATAAAATTTTTTGTTGGGAGGAGAGCCCGGAACGATCAAAGGCTTGAACTTTGGCGAGCATATTTTCACAGACAGTGGAATCCTCAGAGAGATCTTCATATGTAAAAGAAGAAAAACCGACCGGAAGCTCTTTGATGTCAAAGTTTTTGGGAGAGGCTACCGTATAGTTGAGCGTTAAAGAATCCGAGGCAGCCATCTGACGAAAAATCTGTTCTGTAAAATCCGAAAAATCTTTGTTTTCGACCGGGTTTTTTTGTGTTGGGTCAAAAGAACAACAGGTCAGAAGACAGACACACAGAATTAGTGATAGTAAAGTGTGAAATCTGCGCATGGGTATCTCCTTATCGTTTACACATTTAATTTATTATACGAAGAGGGCTGCCCAAAAATGTATTGGCATATTTTTTTTCAAACTTCATACAATTAAAAGGCATATACATTGGAATCAGAATGGAGGGGTATTGTGGAGGATAAGCAGGAACAGACCATTGAGAAGTATTCGTTTCATGTAAAAAACCGATACCGCGCGAGAGGAGCTATGATTTTGGATACGGATGAGGGTCTGTGTCTGATGAGAGAATATGAGAAGATCAACCAGCATTTTGTATTAGAAAACAGGATTAAGGATCATCTTTTTTCTCAGGGGATGGTATTGACTGACCGCGTGATCGAAAACCGGGATGGGGAGAAGATTACGCAGTGGGAGAGCGGTGAAAAATACATTGTATACCAGTGGTATAGCGGGGATTCCTGTGATTATAAAAAGACAGAGGATTTGGCTAAGGCTGCCCAAAATCTTGGAAAACTTCATAAGAATCTGCAAAATATGTCACAGACAAAACAGAGGCCGGAAGAATCTCTGGCAGATCAATATAAACGTTATAATAAAGAGTTAAAGCGCATCTATCAATTTATGAAGAGCAAAAAGAGAAAGAATTCATTTGAATTGTGTGCTATCTCCTGTTTTCGCGAGTTTTACGAAAAAGCCGAAAAAGCGAGAGAGGAATTGGAACAATCTCCCTTTGTCCGTAAGTACGAAGAGGGAAGTGCCGATCTGTGCCACGGGGCGTATAATTATCACAATCTGATTTTTACCAAACAGGGAATTGCCACGACGAATTTTGAGTGCGCCAGATATGGAATACAGTTGTTGGATCTTGCCTATTTTTTGAGAAAGGTAATGGAGAAAAACAAGTGGCAGACAGATAAGGGAGAGATCATTCTGAAAAAATATGCAGAACAAATGACGTGCAGAGAAGAACATAGACAGTTTTTAAAGACTATTTTATCGTATCCCGTCAAGTACAGAAAGCTCATGAATCAGTATATGAATGGAAAAAAATCGTGGATATCTGACAAAAATATGGAAAAATTGCTTGCCGTTCAGGAAATGGAAGAAGAAAAAGAAAATTTTTTACGCAATATCATGTGAATTTAACTAGATATAATGGGGAAAATATGGTACAATAAAAGTCCACAGTTCAGTTACAGACCGGCAGGTGAAAAAATGAAAAAAATACACAGAATGGCCTATACGATATCTTGTATGGTATGCGTCATGACGATCTTGATTTTGATGTCCGGTTGCCAGACCAAAAAAAAGCACAAAGTGACGGCAACCGAAGTGCCCAACAGCAGTATCACGTATGTGAAGGGACCGGATTTTGTTGGTGTGATCAGAAAAGTGGATACACAGGGACAGAGGATCACATTTTATAACACGCTGTTGGAAACACAAGAAGAGTACCCATATTCCGGAGGGACGAAAGTCTTATCAAAAAATGACCGGGATATGTCTATGGAAGAAGTATCGGTTGGGGAAGTCTACGATGTCACGTGTGATAAAAAGAGTGGAAAAATCAGTGAAATTCACCAATCGAAAGATATTTTGGAATTGGAAGATGTAGAAGTGAGCGTTGATGCTGACAACGAGCGCCTGACAGTGGATGATGTGAATTATGCCTATTCGAATCAGCTGGTAGTCGTCTCGGATGGCAGGTTGATGGAGCCACTGGAAATCATGCCGGGAGATAAAGTGATTTTTCGAGGTGTGAAAGGGCAGGCATATTCGGTCGTCGTGACAAGGGGACATGGGTATATTCAGCCGACACATTACAAAGATTTTATCGGCGGAAAGCTGACAGTAAAAGGAGAGGCGATTGTTCCGGTCACTCAGGGAATGCTCCTGACGGTTCCGGAGGGAACGCAGTCGCTTGAATTCATAAACGGTGATCTGACCTCTTCTTCCACCGTTACGGTTAAGAGGGGAAAAGTTACCAAGTTTAATGTCGCAAAGTATCAGACCCAGATGCCGGACACCTCCCGGGTAACCTTTGATATTTCGCCACAGGGAGCAGAGCTGTATATCAACGGAAATCTGACTGACTACAGCAAACCGGTATCCATGAAATATGGGAATCACTCGGTGAAAGTCGTACTGGAAGGATATCAGGATTACAGTGGCGTGATTCAGGTAAAGGACAGCAGCGCCACGGTAAAGATCGATTTGGCGGAGGAG
Organism: uncultured Eubacteriales bacterium; assembly: GCA_900319095.1. GTDB lineage: Bacteria > Bacillota > Clostridia > Lachnospirales > Lachnospiraceae > Eubacterium_F. Next base: position 18,387 of record ONNE01000085.1, read on the forward strand.
TCAGCCGATGTGACCCAGCAAGAGAATTCGTCGTCGGATACCTCTTCGGATGATTCAACAAAAGATCAGAGCAGCACGGCTCAAACGACCACATATGACAAGGATCACACAGTTACGGTCAGTGCACCACAGGGAGCTGCCGTCTATGTGGATGGAACCTATAAAGGGGAGGTACCGTGCAGTTTTACTAAAATGATCGGGAAAGTTACGGTCACACTCTCTAAGGAGGGATATACAACGAAGAGCTACCGTGTTGAATTGCCGGATGACAGTCAGAACATTACCTGGAGTTTTCCGGACCTGACGCAGGAGAGTCAGGGATAGGCATATATGACAGGGGAAAGTACAGCACATAGTGTGTTTTGTATAAAAAATAGAGGCCGGTTGACCGGCGGACAGGAGGAAATTATGGATTACAGAGAAACTTATGATTCTTGGTTGGCAAATCCGTATTTTGATGCGGATACCAAGAAAGAGTTGGAGAGTATTGCGGGGGATGAGAATGAGATCAAAGAGCGTTTTTACGCGGATTTAGAGTTTGGCACGGCAGGACTCCGTGGCATTATCGGAGCCGGTACAAATCGCATGAATATCTATACCGTCCGCAAGGCGACACAGGGATTGGCGAATTACATCATCAGTCAGAACGGACAAAAAAAAGGAGTGGCGATCGCTTATGATTCACGTCGTATGTCACCGGAATTTGCGGATGAGGCTGCTTGCTGCCTTGCCGCCAATGGAATCAAGGCATATGTATTTGAGTCACTTCGACCGACACCGGAACTTTCATTTGCCGTGAGGGAGTTGGGATGTATTTCAGGAATCAACATTACCGCCAGTCACAATCCACCGGAGTACAACGGATACAAAGTATATTGGGAAGATGGCGCACAGATCACGCCACCGCATGACAGTGGAATCATGAATGAGGTAAAAGCGGTTACGGACTATGCGACAGTCAAGACGATGGATAAGGATGAGGCTGTAAAGGCAGGACTTTACGAGAGCATCGGACAGGCGATTGATGACCGTTATATGGAAGAGTTAAAGAAGAATGTTCTTCATCCGGAAGCGATCAAGGAAGCATCAAAGGACCTGACCATTATCTATACACCGCTTCATGGAACCGGAAATCTTCCGGCAAGACGAATCCTTAAAGAACTTGGTTTTGAAAAGGTATATGTTGTGCCGGAGCAGGAACTTCCGGATGGCGAGTTCCCTACGGTAAGTTATCCGAACCCGGAGGCGGCAGAGGCCTTTGAGTTGGCGCTGAAGCTTGCAAAGGAAAAAGATGCGGATCTGGTTTTGGCAACGGATCCGGATGCAGACCGGCTCGGAGTCTATGTCAAAGACACCAAATCCGGTGAATATATTTGTCTGACGGGAAATATGTCCGGAAGCTTTCTGGCTGAATACGAGATCGGACAAAAACTGGAACTTGAGGGCAAGCTTCCGGAAGATGGTGAGCTGATCAAGACAATCGTGACTACCAATATGGTTGATGCACTGGCAAAACACTATAACATTAAAGTGACCGAGTGCCTGACTGGATTTAAGTGGATCGGAAAAGAAATTCTGCGCATGGAGACAACCGGAAAAGGTCAGTATCTCTTTGGATTTGAGGAGAGCTACGGATGTCTGATCGGAACACATGCCAGAGATAAGGATGCGATTGTTGCGACCATGGCGCTGTGCGAGGCAGCAGCCTTTTACAAGACAAAGGGCATGACCATCTGGGATGCAATGCTGGAGATGTATGAAAAATATGGTTATTACAAGGATGATGTGATTGCGATCTCCCATAAGGGAATTGAGGGATTGGCGAAGATTAAGTCCATTATGGATAACCTTCGAAAGAACCCGCCGGCTGAGTTCGGAAATTACAAAGTGATCGGGTTCCGTGATTATCAGGAAGATTATATCAAGAATATGCTCACGGGAGTGACAAAGAAGACCGGTATACCAAAATCCAATGTACTCTATTTTGAACTGACAGAGGATGCCTGGTTATGTGTGCGCCCGTCCGGAACAGAGCCAAAGATCAAACTCTATTTTGGGGTTGTTGGGAAGGATCTGGAGGATGCCAACCAAAAATCAGCGGAGTTGGCTAAGATCGTAAAAGATATGCTCGATAAATTATGATAAAAAAGTTTTAAAAAAAAGAGCTATTTGAGTTTGAGCGAAAGCAAATAGCTTTGGATGGCGATGAGAAATCGTCTGTTGAATTTCTCATCGCCACTTTCTCATAACAGGTCGCTCAGAAACGAGGATTCATATGAATAAATATTTAAGTAAATGGGCTGAAGATCTGTCAGTTGAAATAGGTGAATTAGAAGAGGGAGTGTTAAATGCACCACAGCACTTATTGGGAATGCACACGGATTCGGGATCGGGTGTGCAGATTTTTATTGCCTATCGGCCATGTGCATGGACGATGTGGCTGTTAGATGAAAAAGGACAGCAGGTCTGTGAGATGGAGAGAGTTGGCATTGATGGAATGTTTGGTGCCGTGATTGAAAAAAAGAAAGATTTTTTGAAGAAGTATTCGTTCCGTGTTAAATACGGGGATGATGATATCATTGACTTCTATGATCCATATTCATTTGCAAAGACAATTACGGATTTTGACTGCTATATATTTGGCGAGGGAAATCATTATAAAATATATGAAAAATTGGGAGCTCACCGGGAGACTATTGATGGTGTGACCGGCACACGTTTTGCTGTCTGGGCACCGCAGGCCAGATGTGTCAGTGTCGTAGGAGAATTTAATATGTGGGATGGACGTCTCCACAAGATGATGCTGCACGGTGAGAGCGGTATTTTTGAATTGTTTATACCGGATGCATGGGAAGGAGCCTCTTACAAATATGAAATTACGGCACAGGATGGCGAAAAGCTTTTTAAGACCGACCCTTATGGCAATTATGCAGAGCTCAGACCGGGGAATGCTTCCCGCATCACTTCTTTAGATGGCTATGAGTGGCAGGATGGAGAATATCAGAAGAAATTCAACAAAAATGTTGCGGACAAGCGTGACCGCGAGCCGATGAACATCTATGAAGTCCATCTGGCCTCATGGAAAAAGAGAATTGAAGATGATGACAACGGGAACTACAGTTACAGAGAACTGGCGCATATGTTGGGAGACTATGTTGTTGAGATGGGATACACCCACATAGAACTGATGGGAATTGCCGAGTATCCGTTTGATGGTTCATGGGGGTATCAGGTCGGATGCTATTATGCGCCGACAAGCCGATATGGAACACCAAAGGATTTTATGTACTTTGTCGATGAGATGCACAAAAGAGGCATTCAGGTTATTCTTGACTGGGTACCGGCACATTTTCCTAAAGATGAGCACTGTCTGGGCAATTTTGATGGACAGGCTCTGTATGAGCACCCGGACCGGCGCCGCGGTGAACATCCGGACTGGGGTACCTATATTTTTGATTACGGCCGCAAAGAAGTTCGAAACTTTTTAGTTGCCAATGCACTGTTCTGGGTAGAAAAATTCCACATTGACGGTCTTCGCGTGGATGCCGTGGCATCGATGTTATATTTGGACTATGGAAAACAGGATGGTCAATGGCTTCCAAACAAAGATGGCGGCAATGAGCACTATGAGGCAGTTGAGTTTCTTCAGCAGCTGAATGATATCATGGAAAAAGAACATCCGGGAGCATATATCATTGCAGAGGAGTCGACAGCATGGCCGGGAGTGACCGCGTCCATAAAAGAAAACGGACTCGGCTTTTCCTATAAGTGGAACATGGGTTGGATGAATGACTTTTTGGAATACATGAAACTCGATCCATATTTTAAACAGTTCCATCACGAACAGCTGTGTTTTAGTATTGACTATTATCTGAGTGAGAAATATATTCTCGTTCTCAGTCACGATGAAGTTGTACACGGCAAGTGTTCGCTCTGGAACAAGATGCCGGGACTTGAGGGAGATAAATATGCAGCTTTGCGGGCTGCCTATGGCTTTATGTATGGGCATCCGGGCAAGAAACTCTTATTCATGGGACAGGAATTTGCACAAAAAAGAGAGTGGGCAGAATACCGGAGTCTTGACTGGTTCCTTCTAGATGAGGACATCCGACACAGACAGATGCAGGATTATATCAAGGCATTGAACCAATTGTACAAAGAGTATGATGCTTTTTATTACAACGATTTTGATGTCATGGGATTTGAGTGGATGGACTGTGAAAGACCACAGACAAGTACCATTGCCTTTGTGCGAAGAGGAAAAACGGCAAAAAATCAAATGATGTTTATTTTGAATTTTACTCCGGTCGCGCACACAAAATATACCGTAAAGGTACCGTGTGGCGGTACTTTTACAGAGATTCTCAATTCGGATGAGGAGCGATTCGGCGGACAGGGTCGGATTAATTCGGATCCGATTCGGGCAAAGAAGACAAAGTTCACGGATAAGAATGGAAAGACACAGGACGGCTATGAAATTGAACTGTATCTGGCACCGTTGGCGGCAATCATATTAAAATATGATTATAAATAAATGAGAATGGCATTTTTTGGGGAGAAGAGATGAATTTACTGAATGGAGACCGGATTACACTGGGTGTATGCTACTATCCGGAACACTGGCCGGAGAGTGAGTGGGAGCAGGATCTGAGACGAATGCTCGCAAATGGGATCGAGACGATTCGCATCGCAGAATTTGCATGGAGTCTCATTGAGGTGAGAGAGAACGAGTTTCAATACGATTTTTTTGACCGGTTTTTGGATGTTGCCGATAAGGTGGGAATGAAGGTTATCTTCTGTACACCGACTGCAACACCACCGGCATGGCTCACAAACAAATATCCGGAAGTGCTCAATACGACCATG
>ONNE01000043.1 GCA_900319095.1 uncultured Eubacteriales bacterium
TCCACAGACTCCCCTTCTCAAAATCGGCTCCCCTTGCGCTCTGCGCCTGCATAATCCGATTTGCCTCTTCCAAAAGAATCGGAATAAACCGCAGCGCCAAAGACATCATCATGGCAAAATCATGTACCGGAACTTTTATTTTGGTAAGAGGCTTACACAGGATCTCCAGACCATCGGTCAGCTGGTTCGGTGTCGTGGTATACGTAAGCATTGATGTCCCAAAAATCAAATAAATTAATCTCATTGACATAAAAACTGCCCGGTGAATACCCGGATACGTAATCCGGATAAAGCGCCACCGCCAGAGTGGATCCCCAGGTGTGCCAAACAAGTGAAAGAGCGCAGTGAATATGAGCAGAAAAAAGATGGTTTTCAGCCCCTTTGCAATATAAGTGACGGGAACCTTCGACATGAAAATAACGGTCGCCAAAAAAAGTGTGACCACTGCATATCCGACCAATGTATTGAAAACAAACAGAGAAATCAGATAGACAAACACACCTACGATTTTCACTCTTGGATCAATGCGGTGAATTTTGGAATCCACCGGATAAAACTGTCCGATCGTTATATCTCGCAACATATGTCTTTCTCACCTTACCTTTGATTTTTCTTCCATGCGCGGACAATACTGTCAACCGCCTGCTCCACAGTTATGGCATTGAACGGAAGAGTTATCCCCCTCTCCGTCAATTTTTCGATCACATACGTTACCTGTGGTGCCATCAGACCGATCTGCTCTAACTCGTGGTAATGAGAATAGACTTCTTGGGGACTCCCATCATAGGCAATCGTCCCCTGATTCATTACGACCAGTCTCTCCACGTATTTTGCGACATCCTCCATACTGTGAGATACAAGGATAATGGTGATGTCCCTCTCTTTATGAAGTGCTGCCAGCAGTCGGAACATTTCATCGCGACCTTCAGGATCCAGTCCGGCTGTCGGCTCATCCAAAATCATGACTTCCGGTTTCATCGCCAAGACTCCCGCGATGGCAACACGTCGTTTTTGTCCCCCGGATAATTCCATCGGAGATACATCTAAAAGCTCTTCTGAAATCCCCACCTGTTTTAGGGCATCAAAAGACGTAAGATCCACTTCCAACTGACTCATTCCGATGTTTTTGGGACCAAACTTGACATCTTCTATCACTGTTTTTTCAAACAGCTGCTGCTCCGGATACTGAAACACAAGTCCCACCTTGCTTCTCAATTCTCTCATGGAAAAATCCTCATCGTGAATGTCTTTTCCGTTATAGTAGACGCCACCGGATGTCGGTTTCAACAATCCATTCATGTGTTGAACCAAAGTGGACTTGCCCGAACCGGTATGACCGATCAGTCCGATCATCTCACCATCCCGAATCTTTAGATTGATGTCGTGCAGGGCAGTCTTTTCAAATACGGTTCCCCGGTTATAAATATGTTCCATCTCATTGATCAGAATTGCCATATCCGTGTCTCACCTGCCTCCCAAAATCTCTGCAATCTCATCCGCCAGTTCGTCCGCTGTCAGCAAATCCGGAGAAATCCTCATCCCCTTTTTTCTCAGCTCATGCGCCAAAAGAGTGACCTGAGGAACCTCCAAATGATATTCGTGCAGCTTGTCAACCTGCGAAAAAATCTCCCGTGGACTCCCCTCCATCACAATCCTTCCCCCGCTCATCACAATCAGCTTATCTGCTCTCACTACTTCCTCCATGTGATGAGTGATCCAAAGAACCGTAATCTTCTCTTTTTTATTCAGTTCCCAGACCGCCTCGAGGACTTCTTTTCTGCCAATCGGATCCAACATGGCAGTCGCCTCATCCAGTACAATACACTTTGGTTTCATCGCAAGGATCCCGGCGATGGCAACTCTCTGTTTCTGTCCTCCGGACAGACGGTTTGGAGATTCTTTCCTCTCTTTGAGCATCCCCACTTTGGAAAGGGCCATCCCCACCCGGTTCCAGATCTCTTTGGTCGGCACTCCCAAATTCTCCGGACCGAATCCCACATCGTCCTCTACCATATTGGATACAATCTGATTGTCCGGATTTTGAAAGACCATTCCCACGCGCTGACGGATCTCCCAGACCATTGAGTGGTCCGCTGTATCGATGTGATCGACATAGATCGTTCCCTCTTCCGGTGTCAACAGGGCATTGATATGCTTTGCCAACGTAGATTTACCGGATCCGTTATGTCCCAAAATTGCCACAAAATCTCCCGGTGCAACCCGAAAGGACACATCTTCAATCGCTGTCTCAACAGCAATCACATTATCTTTTTCATCTCTTCGGATATAATCAAATCGAACATGCTCTGCGCGAATCATCCCCGTGCCCCTTTCGTGCAAAAAGGGACTGTCTATCCGACAGTCCCTATCCTGTTATCATTCTTATACTAACTCAATAACAACTTCCATTGCTGCATCGCCCTTACGAGGACCGATCTTGATGATGCGTGTATATCCACCGTTTCGGTCTACATATTTTGGTGCGATCTCATCAAAGAGAATATTGGTAACGTCAATTTCTTTCGTTTCCTTTTTCTTACCTGCTGTTGTCACAGGAACCTCTTTAATCGGATAAAGAACTTTCTTCATCTGTCTTCTTGCGTGCAGTCTGGATGGATTGTCCTTATGGATCTCCTTATCAACAGTATCGTAAACCGTGACTTTCTTGCCGTCTACAACCTCTTTCACACGCTTGCCGTCTTTATCTTTCTGAGGCACCTTCGCCTGTACTGTTACCGTCTCGTAATTATCTTTTTCGCGAACTGCCATCGCAATCAGCTTCTCAGCAATTTTGCGAATTTCTTTTGCTTTCGCTTCTGTCGTAACAATTCTGCCGTGATACAACAGATTGGTTACCTGATTTCTCAGCAAAGCTTTTCTCTGGCTGGAAGTTCTTCCAAGTTTTCTATAGCCTGCCATTGTATTTCCTCCTTGTTCACACGATTGATTATTCTGTTTCTCCCGTACTGAGAGACAAACCAAGTTCTTTTAACTTCGCCAAAACTTCCTCAAGGGATTTGCGGCCAAGATTTCGAACTTTCATCATATCTTCTGCGGTTTTGTTTGTCAATTCCTCTACCGTATTGATGCCGGCTCTCTTCAGACAATTGTATGAGCGAACGGAAAGCTCCAATTCATCAATGCTCATATCCATGACTTTCTGCGATTCATCCTCTTCTTTCTCGACAATGACTTCTGCCATCTTTGCCTTCTCAGACAGATCGATGAAAGAATTCAAATGCTCACTCAAGACCTTTGCCGCAAGGCTGACTGCTTCATCCGGCTCCAGAGTACCATTTGTCAGTACATCCAATGTCAGTTTATCAAAATCTGTAATCTGACCAACACGTGTATTCTCGACTTTGATATTCACTCGCTCAATCGGAGTATAAATCGAATCAATCGGAATTACGTCAATCGCCATATCATCCCGCTTATTCTTTTCCGAGCTGACATAACCGCGACCATTGGTCACAGTCATCTCAATGTAAAGTTTACAATCTGCACCGCCATTCAAGGTAGCAATTACCTGATCCGAGTTGATAATCTCAATATCTGAATCACATTTAATATCCGCTGCTGTCACAACGCCTTCGCCCTGTGCATCAACAAACATCATCTTGGTGGCGCCCAGATCATCACTGTTATTCTTGATCGCAAGATTCTTGATGTTCATAACAATCTCTGCGATATCCTCTTTGACACCCGGTATGCCGCTAAATTCATGTACAACACCATCAATCTTAATCTGACTGACCGCTGTACCAGGCAAAGATGACAACATGATTCTTCTCAAAGAATTACCCAAAGTAGTTCCGTATCCTCTTTCAAGTGGTTCAACTACAAAACGTCCATATTTCTTATCTTCTGAAATTTCAGCAATTTCAATTCTGGGTTTTTCAAATTCAAACACGACTGGACCCTCCTTTTGGGATTACTTAATTACTTAGAGTACAACTCGACAATAAGCACATCATTTACCGGCACATCAATCTCTGCTCTGGTAGGCACTTCTTTTACGGTTCCTGACAAAGCTTCCTGATTTGCCTCTAACCAAGCCGGTACCAATCTTGCTCCGGTCACTTCAAGGATGTCTTTATATCTCTGAGCTCCTTTGAATTTTTCTTTAATCTCAATCACATCTCCCACTTTTACCTGATAAGAAGGGATGTTTACGCATTTTCCATTTACAAGTACATGTTTGTGATCGACAATCTGTCTTGCCTCTTTTCTGGTTCTGGCAAATCCAAGACGGAACAGAATATTATCCAGTCTCATCTCCAGCAGAATCATCAGGTTATCACCGGTTGTACCATATTTCAGCTTCTGTGCTTTCGCAAAATAATTACGGAACGGTTTCTCAAGAACACCGTAAATGAATTTTGCTTTCTGCTTTTCTCTTAACTGAAGTGCATACTCGCTCATTTTTTTGTTTGCTCTTTTTAATTTCCTGTTGGATTTTTTATCA
>ONNE01000175.1 GCA_900319095.1 uncultured Eubacteriales bacterium
AGCGGGTCGTCACTGTCGCTGTCCCATGGATAAATATCATCGGAGCATCCTTGTGGCATGCCATTATAGCCAACTGATAAAATTTTGTTATCCTTTCCTACAATGCAGGCACCGACGCTTGTGTGTGGGTCTTTACTGCGCATGGCGGAAAGCTTTGCAATTCCCATAAAATACTGGTCCCATGAAAGATAATTCGTTCGTTTCATAAATGCCTCCTTGTGTGTAGATGCAGAGTGTATGTAACTATCTGGTGTATGCAGCGAACTATTCAGGATTCCCCGCCCAAATATTCGCATTTTGTAAAAAAGAAGGAGCCGTTTACCAGCTCCTTTCTATTCATTCGACGGGTAGAATTGTAGTTGCAGTACGACTGCCCTCTACAGGATCACGGAATCTTATGCAAGTTTGTTGACTGCCAGTGTCAATCTGGAAACTTTTCTTGCACATGTATTCTTGTGATAAATTCCTTTTTTGGTAGCCTTGTCAAGCTCCGATACCGCTTCTTTCAGAGCGGTCTGTGCAGCTGCCTTGTCATTTGCCTCGATTGCAGCATTCACTTTTTTGATTGCTGTCTTTACCTTTGAGCGAATGGACTTATTCTTTGCAGCTCTTTTTTCAGCGACAAGGATTCTTTTTTTTGCAGATTTGATATTTGCCAATTCCAGCACCTCCATCATAATTTTCATAAAAATAATTGTATCATCATGGTATGTACTGCTTGGACACGGACATCAGTACAAACACACCTAAATATGATAGTATATATTTTGAGAAGTGTCAAGGAATTTTTGCTCTGTTTTTTGGGAAAACTGATAAAAAAGAAAGCAAAGGGCAAGAAGGAGATGGCAAAATGACAGAAAAGCGAACGGATCTTGCAGTGGAGACGAGGGAGAGTTTTCCCAAAGACCGGGTAGAAGTAAAGGGGGTCGAACTCGAGAAGTCAGAGGATGAGAAGAATCAGATGATCGTGACGAAAGTGAGAATTCGTGATGATGCCGGAAGCCGTGCCATGAAAAAGCCAAAGGGAACTTATATTACGGTGGAATCCCCTGTTTTTCAAAAAGAGGAGATGGATCATGAGCCGCTCTTACTGTGTGTCTGTGAGCAGCTGGAAGGGATGATTGGCCCGATGAAGCAAAAGTCTGTTCTGATTGTGGGACTGGGAAACCGGGAAGTGACATCGGATTCCCTCGGGCCGTGCATGATCGACCACTTATTTGTCACAAGACATTTGAAGAGAGAGCTGGGAGAACAGTTTATGCTGGATAACGAATACGGCTGTGTCAGTGCGATCGCACCCGGTGTGATGGCGCAGACGGGCATTGAGACAGCGGAGATTCTGGAGGGAGTGATCGATCGGACGAGACCGGATCTTGTCATTGTGGTGGACTCTTTGGCGGCCCGTAGTGTTGAGAGACTCTGTACAACGGTGCAGATCACCGATACCGGGATTGCTCCGGGGGCCGGAGTGGGAAACCGTCGCATGGAGCTAAATCAGGATACCCTGGGGGTGCCGGTGGTCGCACTGGGAGTGCCGACGGTCGTGGATGCCCAGACAATTATCGGTGATCATCTGGAACATGTACTGACAAATCAGGGATACCGGGAATCGGAGATTGAGGCATTTTTGAAAGGAATCTTTGGCAAGGAGACGGAGAATGTCATGGTCACACCCAAAAACATTGATTTTTCTGTCCGTCTTTTGAGCCGCGATCTTGCGAGAGTACTCAATCATTGTTTTCAGAAAAAGGGATAAAAAAAGACAAACCCGCATATATTTGTCGTAGTGAATGGGGGTTGAGCATGAGGCAAAAACTACGGCATGTGTTGATGGGAATCGGAATTGGAATCTTTACCTTTGGGATTTGGATGACGGATGAACTGCCGTCGTATTATCCTGTCAGACAGATTGGATGGGAGTTAGTCGGACAATCCATTCCCGATTCAAATATGTCCGATGTTGGGGACAGAATTGCCAGAGAATTGTTGGGAGGGGAAACGTTTTTTGGATGGGAGGATGAAGCCGTCTATCAGCAAAAGATGGCGCTGAAAGAAAACCGTACATCTGCCGGGGAGGAGCTTGTGGCCGACAGTGAAGAGGCAGTGGGAGGCGATGTCATCGGGGAGGAAAGCGTCCAGACAATGGCAGAGGGACAGACAGCGGTCCGAAAAAATAATGGATCGGTGGAAAAGTTAAAGAATTCTTTGGACATTGATTATCTTTGGAGCAAGTTTTATATCGTGGATTCAACAACGTCCGTGACCAAAGACCTGTTTGATGTAAAAAAGCTTTTAGAAGATGATATGACATTGGAGAAGAAAGAGGGGAAAAAACAAATTTTAA
>ONNE01000041.1 GCA_900319095.1 uncultured Eubacteriales bacterium
GCATCCGCGTGATGCCGGAGACAACCAATATGGAACTTCAATTGCATCCGGCAAGTCTGGGAAGAGTGATTCTTCAAGTGGCAACGACAGCAACTTCGACAACTGCGACATTGATGGTTGAAAACCAGATTGCAAAAGAGGCGTTGGAGAGCCAGATGATTACCTTGAAACAGACCTTTGAAGAACAGGGACTGAAAGTAGATGCAGTCGAGGTTACGGTTTCTGAGTTCGGTTTGAATCAGGAAGGCCGGGAGGCAGGAAGAGAACAACAGGGTTCCGGACAGCATAACCGCAGATTCCGATTTGACGAAGATGGTGTTGAAGAATTTTCCGGTGAGGAGATGAATGAGACAGCATCGGAGCGAAGAGATATAAACAGTATGGTAGATTATACCGCGTGACAGACGCAGAAATGAGGTAAATTATGGCAGATATTTCAAGTACAAATTTGGATGAACTCTCATATGCAGACCGCACCAGTATGAAAGCGAGCGAGCTCAATGGAGACAAAAAGAGTGCTTCCAACGAATTGGGAAAAGAAGAATTTTTGCAATTGCTTGTCTGTCAGCTGCAGAATCAGGATCCGTTAAACCCACAGCAGGATACAGATTTTATTGCACAGCTGGCTCAGTTCTCATCGTTAGAGCAGATGACCAACATGAACACAACCCTGTCCAATACAAATGCTTACAGTATGGTTGGAAAAGAAGTTCTCATTGAACATGCAGATTCATCCGGTGGGGTAAAAGAAATTTCTGGTGTTGTTGATTACGTTGAAATCAAAGAAGGCGATGCCTATTTGTCAGTTGGAGGAGTTTCTTATCCGGTTGATGAATTAGTGAAAGTGTTGGATGTTTCCTATGCAGTTCAGTCTCATTTGCCATCTGTTCAGGCACAGACACAGACGTATGATATGTCAAATCCGTCTGAAGTCAAAATCGATCTGAATCTGGGTGATGAGGGTTATGCAGCAAACAGTGTGGCAGTGGCGATCGATGGAAATTACATTGACTCAAATCTCATGAGATATGAGGATGGGGTTCTGACGATTTCCGCCAGTGCATTTGAAGATCTGACAGCCGGAAGTTACTATATGGGATTCTTCTTTGATGATCCATATTCAACGACCGTGACAGATAAAGTGACAATTAAGATTGTTGACAGTGGTATTGTAAACGATTAAGAAAATGCGCAATCAGTGAAAGTGGATAAGGACAAGGAGGTCGAGGCGACATGAAAGTAAACGGAACCTATACATCCATTGAACAGATGCGGGGAAAGATGTCAAATGAGTCGCCGGTATCCGGTGCAAGTGGCAAGAAGGCGGAGACTAAGACATTTGACGAGATTCTTTTTTCGAAACATGCATCCCGTCGCTTAGAGACGCGTAAGATTGACCTCTCTGAGGAACAGAGAGAACGGTTGCAGGATGCTGCGAGTCAGGCAAGAGACAAGGGAATGAAAGAGTCCCTGGTCATGGTAGATGACCTGGCATTTATCGTAAACGTCAAGAACAATACAGTAATTACAGCGGTCAACGATACCGATCATGCTGTTTTTACAAATATTGATGGAGCAATTATTAACTAACATGCCGGCCCTTAACAGGAAGCATGGACACTCTTGAATGACAGACAGAGTGTAGCGAGATTTTAAATATTGGAGGGTGATTCATTATGATGAGATCATTGTTTTCCGGAATTTCCGGATTGAAAGTACATCAGACAAAGATGGACGTTATTGGTAATAATATTTCCAACGTAAATACCGTTGGTTTCCGTTCTTCTTCGGTTAACTTTACCGATGTATATTATCAGACGACGCAGAGCGCGTCCGGACCAAATGCAGAGACCGGTGCAGCCGGAACGAATGCGGTTCAGATCGGTCTTGGTGCCAATGTGGCAGCGATCAGTGTCGATTTGAGTGGTACAGGTGCTACACAGAGAACCGATCGAAACATGGATGTTATGATCAATGGAGATGCATTCTTGATCGTAAGCAGCAATAACAATACTTATTTCACCAAGTCGGGAGCGCTGGATATTGATGCGAATGGTACTCTGTATTGTACGACGAATGGTGCCTCGGTACTGGGATGGCGTGTAGATGAGAATGGTGAAATTCGAAAAGATACAGCGGCAACCCTCAATCTGATGACACCGGAGAACTCTTTTTCAGAGCCAAGTGCCACGACTGCTGTTACCCTCTCAGGAAATATTGATGCGGAGGATCCGCTGGTGGCATACGGTGCGGCAGGCTATCCGATTTCCGTGAGCTTTTATGACAGCCTTGGAAATCTTTGCACAGCAAAATTTTTGGCAACTCAGGTTTCCGATACAGAGACAAATCGTTATACCGTGTCATTGACAGATATTATGGGATCCGATGGAACTTCCATGTTAAAGAGAAAAGTTGAAGATGAGACGACCGGTAACGTTTCTTATGAATCCACAGAACAATATATTTCCTTTAACGAGCAGGAACTTACTTATACCGTAGATCCGGATGGAACGATTTCCTTTGCCGGTGCTACCTTCCCGGAACTTCAGTTCAACGGCTCGACCGGTTCATTTACCTTTATCGGTCAGGACGGACAGGAGACAGTAAACCTCACACTGAACAACAATACACCGAACAATCCGTTCCCACTCAGCGGTGTGGACATTGATTTCTCCGGACTTACTATGTACGCATCCAAGGCGACCAGTAACGTTCAGCCAAAGCGTGGAGATGTAAATGGTGATAAATGCGGTAATGCAGCCGGAAATCTGAGTGGTTTCTCCCTTCAGACCGATGGTAAGATCTATGGTGTATACAGCAATGGTGACACAAAATTGCTCGGACAGATTGCGGTTGCTACATTTGCCAACCCATCCGGTCTTGAGGCGGTTGGAAACAGTATGTTCGCAGCGACTCTGAACTCCGGTGAGTTTGATGGAATCGGTGTTGATATTACTGAAGTTGGTAAGTTCTCCGTTGGAGCGTTGGAGATGTCCAATGTTGATCTGGCAACTGAATTTACCAATATGATTACGACACAGAGAGGTTTTCAGGCAAATTCCAGGGTAATCACAACATCCGATACCATGTTGGAAGAACTTGTTAACCTGAAACGTTAAATTTAAAAAAAAATAAGTAGATTTAGTCATTCAATTCAGTTATACTATAGAGTGTAGCCGGATTGAATGACTTTTTCTTTGATGGAAAAAGTACGATACAAAAGAGAGCGAGGGGAGTGTGGACGGTGATGATTGACGTGACCAAAATGAATGATTCCGTATTGACACTGAACTGTGAATTGATTGAAACGGTCGAGGAAACGCCCGATACAGTCATAACATTGACAACGGGAAAAAAAATAATTGTAAAAGAAAGTAGACAAGAAGTAAAAAATTTAGTAAAATCATATAAGAAAGAAATATATCATATTTCATAAATACTAAGGTGGTGTAATTGTGGATATTGCAACAATAATTGGTTTGGTCGGATGTGCGGCTGCCGTTGTATACGGTATTGTGTCCGGTGATCAGGGATTTGCAGCGCTGGGAAACTTCTGGGATCTGCCCTCTTTCCTTATCGTGGTAGTGGGTGCTCTGATGTGTATGATGACGATGGCGGATAACATTAGAGACTTTGTGAATAAACTTAAATCTTTTTTGCTCACGACAAAGCTGCCTGCCAGCGACGAGGGAAAGATTATACATACGATCATAGACCTGGCGAATGTTGCGAGAAAAGAAGGACTTCTTCAGTTGGAGGAAGCAGCCGGGGATATTGATGATGATTTTTTAAAAAAGGGAATTATGCTGATTGTCGATGGTACGGATCAGGAATTGGTGTCCAGTATTCTAGAGACAGAGCTGAATTGTATTGAACAGCGGCACGGAAAGGTTATTGGATTTTGGGACAGCCTTGCCGGAATGGGTCCTGCATGGGGAATGATCGGTACCTTGATCGGTCTGATCAACATGTTGAAACTTTTGGATGATCCGAGTTCCATCGGACCGAACATGGCGGTTGCCTTGATCACAACATTGTATGGTTCCCTGATCGCAAACTGGATCGGTATTCCGATTGCGACCAAGCTTCGTGCCAACAACAAAAAAGAGATTATGACAAAGGAAGTTATCTGCGAGGGAATTCTCTCGATTCAGGCAGGAGAAAACCCACGCGTGATTGAAGAAAAATTAAAATCGTTCCTTGCACCAAGTGTTCGTGATGAAGTGCTTGGCGGTGGCGATTCGGGGCAAGGTGGTGAAGCATAATGGCTCGAGAGAAACAAGAAGAAGATCAGCCGGATACCGGTGGGTGGATTAACACGTTTGCTGACTTGATGAATCTGCTGTTGTGTTTCTTCGTGTTGCTTTTCTCTATGTCTACGGTAGATGCAGATAAATATGAACAATTAGTTACCTCAATGACGGAGAGCATTAACATTTTTGATGGGGGTGGAAATGCCGTTGGGGAGGGTCCTTTTGTGTCCAGTGGAACCGATCAGGTGGTCTCTGCCTCCCAGTATTTCAATGAATTTGAAAATTCCGGTGAGGATACAGAGAGCAAAGATGATCAGAGTGAGGTAAAAGATGGTCAGCAAAAGACAGATGAGCAGCAGAATCAGGGCGCACAGGGGATTGACTCACAAGATGTGACACAGGAGCAGGAGGATGCGGTCAAACAAAAAGAGATGGAAGATTTGAGGGACCGCACAGAGACCATGTATTCCGATGTGATCAGTGCGGCACAGTCGAAAAATGTAGATGATCAGATTTCTGTCAATATGGATAAGGCATATCAATTTGTTCAGATTTCTCTCAACGGTGGAATTCTTTTTGATTCCGGCAGCGCTGAGATCAAGAGTTCGACAAAGCCTCTGCTCAGTAAAGTGGGAGATATTTTGAAGAAATATGAGTCTCATCGGATCAAGATTGAAGGTCATACCGATAATGTCAAGATTACCGGAGGACAATATAAGAACAATATGTGGCTTTCAACTGCCAGAGCAACTGAGGTTTTTGAGTATTTAGTACATCAAAAAAACATTAAGGCGACCAATATGGAGCCTACGGGATGTGGAGCCTATCATCCGATCGCCTCAAATTCCACAGCGAAGGGGAGAGCCCGAAATCGCCGTGTGGAAATAAAGATATATACCAATAATGAATGAGGGGGATTTTTTCAATGAAGAAGAATATCTTGACAATTGTTATTATGGCAGCAACGCTGATTAATTTGGTGTTGACAGCTGTGTTGGTTTTTTCTGTGATGCCGGCAATGAACAAGACGAGCAATCTGGTTGACAAAGTGGCATCGGTGATTGATCTTGAGATTGATGATGGAAAAGATGATGAAGTGGACTACACCGTGGATGAGTTGAAAACAGTGTCGGTTGATTTTGAAACTTCTGTCAAAATTAATTTGCAAAAAGATGATGACAAGGCACATTATGCAATCATTGATAAAATTGTCGTTTCTTTGAATCCTCATGCAGAGGACTATGATAAGATTAACACCTCGCTGACGGAAAACAATATTTATGTATCGGATACGGTTCAGGAAGTGATTGGTGAGTATACGTACAGTAATATTAATCAGGAAACAGTAAAACAGGAATCCGTCAAGAGATTGCAGGAAAAGTATAATACAAAAGCAATTGTTGATATTTCGCTGCCGGGATTTTTGACAGCATAATATAGGAAATGAAAAAAAAGCTTTATCTTATTTGATAATTGTGTTATGATAAGAAAGATGACTTTATGTTAGTGAGGTGAGGTTGGCATGAGTGATGTTCTGTCGCAAAATGAGATAGACAATCTGTTATCGGCACTGAACAGCGGAGAATTTGATCCGACGGATACAGAAGCGGTAGACGAAAAACAGGTTAAAGACTATGATTTTGCAAGACCATCCAAATTTTCCAAAGAGCATTTGCGAACTCTGGTGTTTATTTTCGAACACTATGCCCGCCTTCTCTCAACAAATCTTCCGGTATATCTGAGAAAGAACGTTCAGGTGGAAGTGATGCACTCAGAGGCGGCTACGTATCAGGAGTTTTCGAATTCCTTGTCAAATCCGGTGCTGTTGGGGGTTGTAAATTTCAGTCCGTTAGAGGGCAATATCATCATGGAGATGGCAACCGGACTTGGATTTGCGATTGTAGACCGTATGTTGGGAGGCGATGGGAAACCGCTGGACAAAAATCGTGAGTTTACCGATATTGAGTTGACCATCATAGAACGAATTATGGTCATATGCACGAATCTTTTAGTGGAACCGTGGATGAGTGTTCAAGAGGTCAATCCGGTTCTTGAGAGGATTGAGACGAACTCACAGTTTGCACAGTTTGTCACACCGAATGAGATGACATCCATTATTACCATGAATATAAAGATTGGCAGTGCCGAGGGATTGATGAATGTCTGCATTCCTTATGCGGTGCTGGAGCCGGTTGTTGATAAGCTGAATACGAAGTATTGGTATTCGACTTCTCAGGTCAAGGATGATAAGAGTTATCGGGGACAGTTGGAAGACCTCATTCAAAAGGCACGGATACCTGTTCGGGCAATCATGGGCCGGAGTGCTATTTCAGTAAATGATTTTATTCACTTACAACCGGGTGATATTATCAAGATCAATACCCGCATAGAAGATGAGTTGGATGTCTATGTTGGGAATATCAAGAAATTTTCTGCGATACCGGGATCGTTCGAGGATTCCTATGCAGTAAAAATAAAAACAATTTACAGAGAGGAGTAACGCAATGGACGGAATGCTTTCGCAAGAAGAGATAAATGCGTTATTGGGCAGTATGGAAGACTCGGATTCTGCGTCAGATGATGCGGTAGAGACTGCTGCTGCTGTACCGGACGAGTCAGCGGACAATATTCCAGAATCCGATAAGTTGACTCCGGAGGAAAGCGATGCACTTGGCGAGATAGCGAACATAAGCATGGGGACAGCAGCGACAACGCTTTCTATTTTGGTAAACAATCGGGTGGATATTACGACACCGCAGGTTTCATACACGACAATGGAAGAATTGTCAAAACGTCAGGAAATACCTTGTGTATTTATTTATATTTCGTATCAGGCAGGACTTCAGGGCAGCAATGTTCTGGTGTTAAAGGAGTCTGATGTTAAGATTATCACGGATCTCATGATGGGCGGTGATGGATCAAACACGGAAGGGGAGCTCGGAGATCTGCACCTGAGTGCGATCTGTGAGGCGATGAACCAGATGATGGGATCGGCAGCTACATCGATGTCTTCCATGATCAATGAGATGGTAGATATCAGCCCGCCGACAGCGACCAGGGTTGATTTTGCAGAGGCGTTCCCGGATGAGATCAAAGAATTCGAGGGACAGAGTTTTGTACAGGTTACATTCCGAATGGAAATCGGTGATTTGGTAGACAGTCATATTATGCAGTTGTATCCGATTGATTTTGCCCGCCGAATCTATCAGCAGTTTATGGGTGCGACTTTGGGTGAGGATAAACCGGCAGAAGAGCCGGCAGAGCCGACACCGGCACCGGCACCTGCACAGCCGAATGTTGCAGCGGCAAGTAGTCCGCAACCGGCACCGGCTCAGCCGGCACCACAGCCGATGAATGCAGGACAACAACCAATGGGTGGTATGCAGCAGCCAATGTATGCGATGCCGCCACAGGATCTAAATATACAGCCGGCACAATTTCAGAATTTTATGCCGATGCCTGACCTGAGCGGGATTGCACCGGAGAATATTGACTTGATCATGGATGTGCCACTGGAAGTTACTGTGGAATTGGGTAGAACCAGTAAGTCGATCAAAGATATTCTGGATTTTGCGCCTGGAACCATCATTGAGTTGGATAAATTGGCTGGAGAACCGATTGATGTCCTAGTGAATGGCAAGTTTGTTGCTAAGGGCGAAGTTGTTGTAATTGAAGAAAGTTTCGGTATACGAGTTACCGAGATTATAAAAGAGTAAAATGGAGGAGAGTGTACAATGGCAAAAAGTGTTTTGATTTGCGATGATGCAGCGTTTATGAGAGTCATGATTAAAGATATTTTGACAAAAAATGGTTATGAAATCGCCGGTGAGGCTGAAAATGGCGCAAAGGCTGTTGAAAAGTATAATGAAACAAAGCCGGATCTTGTGATGATGGATATTACAATGCCTGAGATGGATGGTATTCAGGCACTGAAAAAGATTAGAGAGGCCGATGCCAGCGCTGCTGTGATTATGTGTTCAGCGATGGGTCAGCAGGCCATGGTTATTGAGTCGATTCAGTCAGGGGCGAAGGATTTTATTGTAAAACCGTTCCAGGCAGACCGTGTTTTGGAAGCTGTTAAGAAAGCGGTCGGTTGATTATGAGCGGTGGGGATGTTCTGGAATTGATTTCCGTCCTGATTATCTTTGTTGTTGTGCTTGCCGCTACTTACTATGTTACAAAGTGGATTGGCAAGTCGGGAGTTGTTCCATCAAAGACGCAGAATATCAGGGTGATTGAGACATTCCGCATTGCGCCAAATAAATACATTCAGATTGTTCAGTTGGGAAGTAAGTATTATTCCATTGGTGTCACAAAAGAAAATATTACTTTTTTGGCACCATTAGAGGAAGAACAGTTGGATTTGACTGAAGAGGGGATTGAACGTCCACCGGTTAAGTTTCAGGATGTTTTAAAACAATTTGGTGGGTTTAATCAAAAGCATAAGAAAGAAAAATAGAAAAGGTTGGTATGTATGATTAGACAGCACAGAGGACATCGATTTGTTGGATTCATTGGGGTTCTTGTGGTTCTACTGTTTGTATTAGCCTTTTTTTGTGATGTCAAGGTTTCTGCTGCCGGTGTCAAGTCGGACAGCAGTGTGGATCATATCGAGGGGACGACGACCGGAAACGTACAGGATCCGGACACCCCGGAGGATTTTGAATTTAATATTACCTCAAATGCAGGGAGCAGTAGTCTGTCTGCAAGCTTGAAAATGGTTCTGGTGCTGACGGTCTTATCGTTGGCTCCATTTATTCTGGTTATGGTTACCTCGTTTACCAGAATTATTGTTGTACTCCATTTTCTGCGCTCTGCTCTGGGTACCCAGACAACACCGCCAAATCAGGTTCTGATTGGGTTGGCGTTGTTTTTGACGTTATTTATTATGTCACCGATTATTACCCAGATTAACACGGACTGTGTTCAGCCGTATGAAGCGGGGGAACTGACACAGGAAGAAGCGTTAAATGCGGGACTGAAACCTCTGAGAACATTTATGTTTAAGCAGACCAGACGTAAGGATATTAAGTTGTTCCTTCAGATTCAAAAGCAGAGCGATGATGTCAAAATCGAAAGTGAGGATGATGTAACGACGACCGTTCTGATTCCTGCTTTTATGATTAGTGAGTTACGCACGGCATTTATTATTGGATTTTTGATCTATATGCCGTTTATTGTAATTGATATGGTGGTCTCATCGACGTTGATGTCAATGGGTATGATGATGCTTCCACCGACAACGATCTCCATGCCGTTTAAGATTTTATTGTTTGTGTTGGCAGACGGATGGAATCTTGTAATTGGACAAGTTGTCAAAACATTTTACTAGAGGGGGCGATTGAGTGACAGAAGAAGATGTGCTGGATATTGCCCAGCAAATGATCTGGACAATTTTTAAGTGTTCCATGCCACTGCTTTTGGTGTCATTGATTGTCGGTTTGGTTATTAGTATTTTTCAGACAGTTACATCGATTCAGGAACAGACTTTGACGTTTGTGCCGAAGTTGGTTGCAATTTTTTTGACACTGCTTTTGTGCGGTGGGTGGATCATGAATTCGTGTGTAGAATTTTTTGTAGATTTATGTAACCATTTTTCGGTTTATGTAGGAGGCTAAGATGTCTTTTACCATTCAAAATTTGGAATATTACCTATTGGTATTGATACGTGTTTCCAGTTTTGTGTTGACTGCCCCGTTTTTGGGCTACAATTCCATTCCTTACCGAATGAAGGCGGCAGTCAGTTTTATGTTGGCGATTCTTGTGATTCAGAGCATACCGGCTGTTACAGTCACCTATGGAGGGGTATTTGGATACTCGGCGCTTGTGTTAAAAGAGGCAGCGGTCGGGGCAATTCTTGGTTTTATGTGCCGGTTGTGTTTTTATATCATAAACTTCTCCGGTCAGGTTATGGACATGGAGATGGGATTGTCAATGGCTACGATGTTTGATCCTTCATCCAATTTGCAGGTCACAGTGACAGGAAACATATATAATTATTTTGTTATGTTGTTGTTACTCGTCACAAATACTCACTATTATGTGATTCGCGCGATTACTGACTCGTTTCGGTATTTTAACGTTGGTGAGGGAGTATTTCGGAGCAGTTTAAAGGATGTTATGGTTGGATTCATGGCGGATTATTTTTTGATTGCAGTCCGCATTGTATTACC
>ONNE01000124.1 GCA_900319095.1 uncultured Eubacteriales bacterium
CGCATCTTTTGTGCCCTCTGCCACATCCTCTGTCAGAGTGATACTTCCGCCACTCTGTTTGGCATATTCCTGGCACTGTGCCACCAATTCCTCATTTGGAAAGTAGGATTTCGGTGCACAGGCGGTAAAATGCATCCCCATCTTGCTGCACGCAATCATCAGTGAATTGCCCATGTTATAGCGGGCATCTCCCATATATGTCAGGCGGATTCCCTCCAGAGTTCCGAACTGCTCCTCAATCGTCAGAAGATCTGCCAGCATCTGTGTCGGATGATATTCATTGGTCAGGCCATTCCAGACCGGAACTCCGGCATACTCTGCCAGCTCTTCTACGATTTCTTGTCCAAATCCACGGTACTCAATCCCATCAAACATACGTCCAAGTACTCTTGCTGTATCTGCAATACTCTCTTTCTTACCGATCTGGGACCCTTTCGGGTCCAGATAGGTAACTCCCATGCCAAGATCGTGTGCTGCCACCTCAAAAGAGCAGCGCGTACGGGTGCTGGTCTTTTCAAAAATCAGGGCGATATTTTTCCCCTCAAATGGTTTGTCAACGACACCCTTTTTCTTGTTCTCTTTCAGCTCTGCTGCCGTATCAAGCATATAGCGAATCTCATCCTTGGTAAAATCTTTTAATGTCAAAAAATTTCTTCCCGTTAACTTCATGTTTCTCCTCACTTCATCTTACTTGCCTTCATTTTGAATCACTTCTGCCGTCGCTTTGGCAAGTCCGGCAATTCCCTGAATTTCAGAAGGAATAATAATCTTCGTTGCCTGTCCATCGGCCGCCTTCTCAAATGCCTCAAGGCTCTTTAATGTCAGAACGGACTGGTTCGGCTGTGCCTCATTCAAAAAGCGGATACCCTCAGCGGTTGCTTTCTGCACGGCCTCAATCGCCTGCGCCTTACCTTCTGCCTCGCGGATCATCGCCTCTTTTTTCGCCTCGGCACGCAGAATCGCAGCTTCTTTCTCTGCCTGTGCTTCCAGAATCGCAGATTCTTTTTTACCCTCAGCTACAAGCACCGTGGATTTTTTCTCACCCTCGGCACGCAGAATCGATTCACGGCGCTCGCGCTCCGCTTTCATCTGCTTCTCCATGGAATCCTGAATTTCTCTCGGTGGAATGATATTCTTTAACTCAACACGATTTACTTTAATTCCCCAAGGGTCCGTTGCAATATCAAGGTTTGCGCGCATCTGTGTATTGATTGTCTCACGGGATGTGAGCGTCTGATCCAATTCCAGATCACCGATGATGTTTCGCAGCGTCGTCGCTGTCAGGTTCTCAATTGCCATGATCGGATTTTCTACTCCATAGGTAAACAGCTTCGGATCCGTGATCTGAAAAAATACTACCGTATCAATCTGCATGGTAACATTATCCTTTGTGATTACCGGCTGCGGTGGAAAGTCCATAACCTGCTCTTTCAGACGAACCTTTCTTGCCACCTTGTCAATAATCGGAACCTTGAAATGAACACCAACCGACCACGTTGACTGATAACCGCCTAATCTCTCGACAATAAAGGCATGTGCCTGCGGTACGATTTTAATGCACGATGATAATAGCCATAACAAAATGACAATAATCGCAATTACAACAATAGCTCCTAAACCAATCATTTTTCTACCTCCCGGTTTTCTTTCTCTGCTCTGCGGACAATCAGCTTCACTCCTGAGACAGACTCAATGACAACATCCTCGTCAATCTCGATCACTTCCTCATCCGTGCTGCGTGCCGTCCACTCCACGCCACGGAATCGAACCGTTCCCTCTCCGGCACGATTATCAATTCTCTTTATAACAACGGCTGTCTTTCCGATCACTTCCTCAATGTTGGTCTGGACCCGGTCACGGTTTACCACTTTCATGGCAAACGGTCGGACAAGCACCATGACGATCACCGAAACAACAGCAAAAAGAACGATCTGCAACCAAATCGGTGCACCTAGTGCAGATGCGATGGCTGCCACAACTGCTCCCAGACTGAACCAAATTGTTGTAAGGCCCAGTGTAAAAATCTCAATCACGAGCATCACTGCCACCACGATCAGCCAAAAAATCGTCTCCATCATCCCACTTCCTCTCTAACATAGTATTTTCCCTCTATTATAATAAACCTATTCTTATATAATACTAAAAAAACGTGTTGAATGCAAGTCTCATATCGTTTTATCGCCAGCTGACGGGAAAAAGATACTCCTCTCTGTCAGTGAGCGTTGCGAAGGTATATCCCTGACTGCGAATATAATCAATAATATCCCCGAGAACCTCTGCCGTGCGATCCATTCCCGCTGAATCGTGCAAAAGGATGATCGGGGTGTCATATTTGGTGAGGTCTTTTTTGATATTTGACATTATAATCCATCCGGAAATATGTCGCCCCACAGAATCTTCCCCTGAGACATTCCAGTCAAAACTTTTGACTCCCATCTGCGTCAGTTTCTGGTGGGCATCATCGACAAAGCTGCGGATGTATCCATTATTGCTTCCCCATGGGAACCGGTGCAGGGTCGGTCTCTCTCCGGTTATTTTCTGAATTGTGCCGGCCGCTTTTTGATAGTCGTCAAAAAAAGACTCTTCATCGCGATACATAACCTTCTGCTCATGGCAATAGGTATGCACACCGATGGCATTCCCCTGCTCAATTGCTTTTTTTACGGTTTCTTCTCTTTCCTCCGTGATCTCATTGCCAATGAGAAAGAAGGTGGCAACGGCATTTTTTTCTTTGAGTGTTTTTAACACTTTCTCCGTGTTGTCACTCGGCCCGTCATCAAATGTCAGATAGGCGACTTTTTGTGGTTTTTGGTTCTCTTTTCCGGAGGCATTTGTCTTTTTGACCGGTTCAGCTTCACTCACCTTTGCCTCACTCTTTGGAAACAATCGCTGGATTTCGTGTACAATCAGAAAAATTAGAAGCAGGACACACACAAGATAGAATATTTTTTTCATAGCGGTCTCCTAAGATCGTGCTCTTTTTAGTTTATGAAAAAAACAAGAAAATGAGACCTCTAAACCAAAAAGAGAAGCTGGTCTGAGATTCAAACCGGCTCCTCTTCTCTGTATCAATCCATGATATCTACATTTTCCCCACTCAGGATTTTGTTTATATTGCGAACCGCACACATCTTTCCACACATGGTACAGGTATCTTCCCTCTCCGGTGTACTCTCCGCACGATATCGCCTTGCCTTCTCCGGATCAATCGCAACCTCAAACTGTTTTTCCCAGTCGAGATCTCTTCTCGCCAATGCCATCTCATGATCCCAGTCTATCGCTCCCGGAACCCCTTTTGCGATGTCTGCCGCATGAGCCGCTATCTTCGAGGCAATAATTCCCTCCTTGACATCCTCTACCGTAGGAAGCCGAAGGTGTTCTGCCGGTGTCACATAGCAGAGGAATGAAGCGCCATAGGTTGCTGCGATCGCCCCGCCAATCGCACTTGTAATATGATCATAGCCCGGTGCAATATCGGTCACAAGTGGTCCCAGAACATAGAAAGGAGCTCCTTTACAGATGGTCTGCTCGATCTCCATGTTGGCACGAATCTGATTGAGAGGCATATGCCCCGGTCCCTCAATCATTACCTGCACATTGTGATCCCAGGCTCGCTGAGTGAGTTCTCCAAGCGCAATTAATTCTGAAATCTGTGAAATATCACCGGCATCCTCAATACACCCCGGACGACAGGCATCTCCCAGACTGATCGTGACATCGTATTCCTCACAGATGTCGAGCAGTTCATCGTATCTCTCATAAAATGGATTCTCATTTCCGGTCAACTCCATCCACGCAAAGATAATGGAACCGCCCCGGGAAACAATGTTCATCAGACGAGGATTTTTCTTAAACCGCTCTGCTGTCGCACGATTGATTCCACAGTGTATGGTCATAAAATCGACTCCGTCCTCAGCGTGCATCTTAACGACATCCATCCATTCATCCGATGTAATATCTTTCAATGCTTTATTATAATAAACTACGGCATCGTAGATCGGCACGGTACCCAAAATGGCACTGCACTCCGAGGTAAGCTTTCTGCGAAATTTCTGCGTGTCACCGAAGGAACTCAAATCCATGATTGCCTCGGCTCCCATGTCAACCGCTGCCTGGACTTTTTGCATTTCGACATCCAAATCAAGACAATCCTTACTCGTGCCCAGATTCACATTGATCTTCGTTTTCAATGTCTTCCCAATTCCGTATGGCTTAAGACCGGTATGATTTTTATTGGCCGGTATGACAATCTGTCCTTTTGCCACCAGTTCACGCAGCTCTTCTACATCCATTTTTTCATATTCACTGACCGCTTTCATCGGTTCTGTGATGATGCCTTTTCTCGCTGCATCCATCTGTGTTGTATAATTCATGTTTTCCTCCCTGCCGGGGATTCTTCACAAACGAAACGGCCGGATACCAAAAAACCACATCAAAATGATGTGGTTTCTCATGCTTAATTCATCCCTACGTTGGCATTATCCACATCAGGTCTATGGGTCGAAGGCACACCTTCCTCTCAGCCTGTATTCAAGCTCCCCGTGTCATTTTATTTTTTTTGATTATACCTCATTGCTCTCGTTTTGTAAACAATTTTCCTCCAAAAGGTAAAACAAGACGATCTTATAAATCAGGACAATGCGCACATCCCTGTCACAGTAGCGGTTTCTTATAAATTCCCACAGCTTATAAGTATAACACAGTGTGATCAGTCCCAGTGCCGTAAAAAATACATATTGAATCAGATCCAGTCCCAAAAGCATGAGGATTGAGACCACATATCCCAGTGAAAAATAAAAAAAATTTCTGCTGATCTGAATGGATACCTGTACCGATGTCAGAAGATCCCTCAGAGAGTCATTGAGACTCTCCGAGGACTGATCATGCAATTTGTCATATATATCAAAAAAAATATCCATACTCTCTTTTTTATTTAATTTCTCTGTATAGACGGCATACTGCTCATATCCAAACTTTTGCTGAATCAATTTTCCCAACACACTTTTCAATCGTATTCTCCTTGTCTGTAACTCACGGTTCTTTACCTTATAGTATTCAGCAACATCTTGTTTCGTTATTCTTGGAAAAATCAGACAATCTTCTGTTATACAAATTTGTAAATCGTAGTAGAGCGGAATGTCTCACCCGCTTTTAAAACACAGGATTTGAAATTCGGCAAATTGATCGAATTCGGGAAATACTGCGTCTCGAAGCAGACACCGGTGCGGTAGGTATAGGTCGCTCCAGCCTTTCCATTTTCTTTTTCAATGAAGTTTCCGGAATACAACTGCATTCCCGGAAGATCGGTATAGATTTCCATCTTTCGTCCGGTCGTCTCCTCGGACACCTCTGCAACTTTTTCCAGTTTCCCCTCTTCTTTGTCGAGGACAAAATTGTGATCATAGCCGCCTGCCACATGAAGAGGCTCATAGTCCGCTCCGATATCCTGACTTATTTTTTTGGCTGTTCGAAAATCCATCGGCGTTCCCGTCACATCCACAATCGTCCCATTCGGAATCAGATCCTCACTGGTCTCAGTAAATCCATTTGCTTTAATGTACAGGGTGTGATCCGTAATGGTTCCCCCATTGTGTCCCTTTAAATTAAAATATGTGTGGTTGGTCGGATTGCACAGGGTATCTTTGTCAGATTTCATCTCGTAATCAATTTTTAACTCATTTTCATCCGTGAGTGTATACGTCATGGATATTTCGAGATTTCCCGGATACCCCTGTTCCATATCCGGACTGACACGGGTAAATGTCACATGATTGTCTGCCGCATCCGCCTGATACATTACCTTGTGATATCCCGGTGTTCCACCGTGAAGGTTATTCTTTCCGTCATTCTTTTCCAATTCGTAGGTGGTTCCGTTCAACTCAAATCTGGCATCTCCGATGCGGTTTCCATGGCGGCCGATAAATGCTCCGAAAAAGCAATTATTTACCTCATATCCTGCCACATCATCAAATCCGAGAACGATGTCCTCAAGTTTGCCATTTTGATCCGGAACAATCATTTCGGAGAGAATGGCACCGTAATTCAGTGCAGAAATCTTCATGCCATTCGAATTGGTAATGGTGTACTTGGTCACCTCCTGACCATCTTTGGTTGTTCCAAAAACTTCTGTTGTCAAACTCATGTTATCTGTCTCCTTCCATTTATAATTTATTTTTTATTTCTCATCGGTTTCCACTTTGATTCCCAACTCCTCCAGCTGTGCATCGTCTACCACATTCGGTGCATCTGTCATCAGACAGGAGGCATCTTTTACCTTCGGGAACGCAATCACTTCACGTATACTGTCCTCTTTTGCCATCAGCATCACCAGACGATCCAGTCCATAGGCAAGTCCTGCATGAGGTGGCACACCGTATTTAAATGCATTCAGCAAAAAGCCAAACTGCTCATACGCTGCCTCTTTGGTAAAGCCGAGCGCCTCAAACATGCGCTCCTGTATGTCGTTCTGGTGAATTCGAATCGAACCACCGCCAATCTCGGTTCCATTCAAAACGATGTCATATGCCTTGGCGCGCACGCGTCCCGGATCACTCTCAAGATACTCTAAATCTTCTTCCATCGGCATTGTGAACGGATGATGCATCGCCTGATATCGCCCCATCTCCTCATTGTACTCAAGAAGCGGAAACTCTGTTATCCACAAAAAATGATATTGGTTTTTGTCCAGCAGATCTAACTGTCTTGCCATCTCCAGCCGGAGATTTCCGAGCACATCCCAGACTACTTTGTTTTTATCCGCTGCAAATAACAACAGATCACCCGGTTTACCATCCATCGCCTCTACCAGACCGGCACACTCCTCCTCTGTCATGAATTTCGTAAAGGAAGATTTATAAGAACCGTCCTCAAGGATGCTCAGATAGGCAAGACCTTTGGCTCCAAAATCCTTAGCAAAATCAACGAGCTTATCAATTTTTTTGCGAGGCATGGCTCCCTGTCCTTTCGCATTGATGCCGCGCACGGAACCACCCTGTTCAATGGCTCCCGTAAACACGCCAAATCCACAGCCGCGAACCACTTCTGTCACATCGGTTAATTCCATTCCAAAACGGGTATCCGGCTTATCGGAACCAAAACGATCCATGGCTTCCTGCCACGTCAGTCTCGGAATCGGCAATGTCACATCGACACCAATCAATTGAAAGATCTTCTGCAATAATCTCTCGTTTACATCTATCACATCATCCTCATCCACAAACGACAATTCCATATCAATCTGTGTAAATTCCGGCTGGCGGTCTGCCCGAAGGTCCTCATCGCGAAAGCACTTGGCAATCTGGAAATAGCGATCGTAACCGGAACACATAAGAAGCTGTTTGAACAGCTGTGGACTCTGTGGAAGCGCATAAAAGCTTCCCGGATGAACACGGCTTGGCACCAGATAATCGCGAGCCCCCTCCGGTGTGCTCTTATTCAGAATCGGTGTCTCAATCTCCAAAAATCCTTCCTCTGACAAAAACTGCCGGGTCAGAGTCGCCACCTGGCTTCGCAAAATCAAATTTCTCTGCAAATCCGGTCTTCGAAGATCCAGATATCTGTATTTTAATCGAAGATCATCTTTGGTCTTTGAATTCTCTTCAATCGGAAACGGTGGTGTCTCCGACTCGGATAAGATGCGGATGTCCTTGACGATAACCTCAATCTCTCCTGTCTTGAGATTTTCATTGACGGCACCAGAACGACGTTCCACCGTACCGGTCGCGGCAACCACAAATTCACTGCGCAGTCTGGTCGCTTTTTCGAACCCTTCTGCTCCCGCAGTACTCTCCTCGAAAATCAACTGAATGATTCCGGAGCGATCCCGAAGATCCACAAATACGATTCCGCCCTTATTCCTGCTCTTTTGAACCCAGCCCATCACCGTAACGGTCTGATGAACCATCTCTGTCGTTAATTCCGCACAACGACACGTGCGCTTAAGTCCTCTCATTGATTCTGCCATCTCTGTCCTCATTTCCGCGTGGTATTTTTCACGCTGTAATATATTCTTATTTTTCTGTCTCAGTTTTCAAAGAATTCTTCAATTTCTTTATAACCCTCAGCCTGGAGTTGTTCTTTTTGAAATTTTTTATTCTTTTTCATCATGCTAATGCTGATCTGTACACCTTTTGCGCGCTCTTGTCCCGCCTTTTCTATCACTTTCCGGATCAACTCCGGTGATGCTTTCTTGTCAATCAGATACGCCTTCTTGTCCGCTGCCGTCGGCACCTGAAACTCTCTCTCTAACAACAGCATGACAATCCGCTCAAAACCTATCGAAAATCCACATGCGCACACATCATTTCCCGTAAATTTGCCGATCATCTCATCATACCGGCCACCGCCACCTACGGAGCCGCCAAACTCATCCATGGCAATTTCAAAAATCGGTCCGGTATAATAGGACATACCGCGCACCAGCGTCGGATCAAAGACAATCCGAAAATCTGCCTGTTTTACTTCTTCGACCGTGGATAATATGGTAATCAGATCTTCCGCGACTCCCTCTTCCAGACAGTCTGCCAATGTCTCTTTCATATAGAGAACACCGTCCCGGTCATTGGTCACGGTCTCAAACAGCGTTTTACATTTTTCTACCGCCTCCGGCTCATAACCGCTCTGAAGGAGCTCTGCCTCGACTCCCTCCATGCCGATTTTATCCATTTTGTCCAAAATAATAAAGACATCATCGTAGCTCTCCTGAGGGAATCCACAATATTTGGCCATTCCCTTCAATATCTTTCGATTGTTGATGCGAATGGTAAAATTCTTAAAATCAAGTTTCCCAAGAAGGGTGGTGGTCGCCAGAATCAATTCAATCTCAGCCAAAAAAGTCGGCTCGCCAAGAATATCAATATCGCATTGCATGAACTGTCTGAAACGTCCTCTCTGCGGGCGGTCCGCTCTCCAGACATTTCCCATTTGCAGCGCCTTAAACGGAGATGGCAGCTCATTGACATTGTTTGCATAATAACGAGACAGGGGAACCGTCAGATCATATCGCAATCCACCATCCACCAGATCCAGCTCCGTCTTCGCTGTGTCAAGATTCAGTTTCTGCCCTCTCTTTAGGATTTTAAAGATAAGTTTTTCATTTTCTCCCCCCTGCTTACTATTCAGGTTCTCGATATGTTCGACACATGGTGTCTCGATCGATTGAAATCCAAAGGTACGATAAGTCTCTTTGATCTGTCCAATCACATAATCCCGTATTTCCATCTCTCTTGGCAAAATATCTTTCATGCCCGTCGTCGGCTTTTTTTTCAAACTCATTCGGCTATTCCTCCTAATGTCTTCTTTTTTCTCATAATCATCTCGTCAATTCGCTGAATATAATCGTCAACGCTCTTGACATTCTCGATCCGCTCCATCCGATTTTCATCGTGATATACGTATTTGGTGGAGCCCCCGCTTCCAAGCGCCACAATCGTCTCTAATTCTTCCATAATAAAGATATTATACAGGCACTCTTTTCCCGGTTTTGCATAGGCAACATTTTCCTGATTCGTATTGCGCGTCATGCCCGCCTTGTTTTTTTGACGGTACATATAATACGGCAGATAACCACGTTCACGAAAATATTCTTCACTGGCATTCTGCAGAAAGGGAATCTGTGTGTCCTCTTCCAGAATCTCATACCCCTGCTCCATTTTTTCACGCCTTAATCGGGAGGCCCGTTTGATCACCAGGGTATGTACCGTCACACTGTCCGGTTCCATCTCGGTAATCTCCGAAAGAGTCCGAAAAAAATCAACTTCATCTTCCCCCGGAAGTCCCACGATCAAATCCATATTAATATTGTCAAATCCAATCTCCCTGGCTTTCCTGTAGACATCTTTGATCTGTCTGACCGTATGTCTTCGCCCGAGCAATTCGAGGGTTTCTTGTTTCATCGTCTGTGGATTGATGGATATGCGGGTCACTCCCGCCTCTTTCATGATGCGCAGCTTTTCCTCTGTAATACTGTCCGGTCTGCCTGCCTCAACCGTGAATTCTGCTGCCCGATCCACATCAAACCACCTGTGAATACATGCCAACAGCCGGGATAACTGTGCGTGTGAAATTGAAGTCGGGGTACCACCGCCCACATAGATCGTATGCAACTCCCTCCCGGCACAGGCCTCACTCACATACTTCATCTCTTCTTCAAGGGCATCCAGATAGGCATCGACCCGATCCTGATATCTTCGAATATCATAAGATGAAAACGAACAGTACTGACAAATGGAAGGACAAAAGGGAATCCCAATATAGAGATTGTATCCCTTTTCGTGATCAAAGCCATGGGTGAGTTCATATTCCTTCTCTGCCACATCAATTGCCAGCGACACTTTTCTATCATCGACAAAGTATTCTTGTTTTAAGCATTCCGCAATCTCCTCACGCGAAGCTCCCTCCATCCTCATGCGAAGAAGAATTTTGGCGGGACGTATTCCGGTGAGAATCCCCCATGGAAGAATGCGTCCGCTCAGTTTTACAAACATTTGATAGACGCACTGTTTTACAAGATTCTTCGTATACCCCTCCGGCAGATTCTCGGATAGCACAATCTGTCCGTCCACCACACACAACAAGGGATAGTCCCTTCGCTGCTGCCAATCCGGTCTCTGTTCAACCTCACAGCTTTTTTCCGGAAAGAAGCTCAGGGCAAGCGCCTTTAGATCATAGGAAAATTCATGATTCTTTATCTCAAATTTTATCATCGGCTGCCGTCCTCCCGAACATCAGGCATACGGATTATTTGCCATCTCATATTCTACACTGGTATCCGGTCCGTGTCCCGGATAGATCACCACATCCGATGGCAATGTCAAAATCTTATTGCGCAGTGAATCTAACAGTTGACGAGAGTTGCCCGTAGGAAAATCTGTTCTTCCAACCGATTCCATAAAAACAGTATCGCCACTGAACAGAATCCTGCTCTCCTCCTGATAATAGCAGCATCCCCCCGCTGTGTGTCCCGGGGTGTGAATGACCCGGAGCGGAATCTGTGCCACCTCAATACACTGACCATCTCTCAAGAAAACATCCGGCTCAAGACCCACGCCACCACCCATCATATCACTGGCATTCAGCTGCGGGTTCATCAATAGCTCTCTCTCGGCATCCAGCGCATAGACCGTTCCGCCAACCAGCGATACCAGTTCTTTCACGCCTGAAATATGATCAAAATGTCCATGAGTCAAAAGAATTGCCTCGTTCTTAAGACCCATTTTTTCAATTCTGGCAGCTATCTTTTGCGCCTCTTCTCCCGGATCCACAACAAAACAGGATGTCTTCCCCTTTTGATTGACGATATAGCAATTGGTCTGAATCGGACCAACTGTCAAAACTGTGATTTCTATCTCCATACTGACCTCTCTTTACCCATTTGTTCTGCGCTCTATGTCGGTGACACTCTCCACATTTTTTAACTTCGCAATCAAGCGATTCAGTTCCTCCGCTCCATGTGTCTCAAAGCCAACCGTCAGCGTTGCTCTTTCCTGCTTATTGGTGCGCACATTCATCGACTTTACATCGATCTGGTTCTCGGTAAAGATCCTGGATACATCCAGCAGCACACCGCTTCGGTTATAGCAGTAGATCACAATCTCTACCGGATACACTTCATTGTTGTCTCTGACTTGGGCGCTCCACTCTGCCTCAATGAGCCGATTCTTTTCATCCACCGGCAGATGAATCATGTTCACACAGTCCGTCCGGTGAATCGATACTCCCCTGCCACGCGTAATAAATCCTACAATCTCATCTCCCGGCACCGGATTACAGCACTTCGAAAAGCGTACTGCCAAATCCTCAATTCCCTCAACGATGATTCCGCTCTTACCTTTGCGCGTGGCATGACTGGAATCTCTGAAATTCTTTGTCGATTTGGCCTCTTTTACGCTCTCTAACAGTTCCTTCACCGGTGTGTCTGATGCAATTCGATGATTCTTTTTGTTGTACGCATCCTGTAACTTATTAATTACCTGACCTTCTTTCAGGCCACCGTGTCCAATCGCAGCACAAACAGACTCCCAGTCATGAAAACCGTACTTGCGCATACAAACTGACATGTATTCATTTTTTAAATACGGTGCAATGTCAATTCCCCGATCCCGGCAGTAGGTATGAAGAAGTTCTTTTCCTTTGATAATATTATCTTCTTTAAACTCATTGCGAAACCACTGGTTGATTTTGTTTTTCGCCTGCGTGCTCTTGACTACCTTCAGCCAGTCTCGGCTCGGTCCCCGGCTGTTCATACTCGTAATGATCTCAATCCGATCACCATTCTGAATCTCATAGTCCATCTTGACGATATTGCCGTTGACACGGGCACCCACCATCTTGTTGCCCACGGCACTGTGAACCGCATAAGCAAAATCAATCGGTGTGGAGCCGGCCGGCAGATTCTTCACATCACCTTCCGGTGTAAAACAGTAAATTCGATCTGAAAACAGATCCAGATCACTCTTGATGACATCCAGAAATTCTTTGTTGTCATCCATGTCCCGCTGCCATTCCAGAATACGTCGAAGCCATGCCATCTTCTCTTCTTCACTCTGTGACTGCGAGGCATCGCTCCCCCCGGTCTCCTTGTACTTCCAGTGCGCTGCGATACCATATTCCGCTGTCCGGTGCATCTCATACGTGCGGATCTGAATCTCAAACGGCTGCCCATTCGGGCCGATCAGCGTGGTGTGAAGCGATTGATAGTGATTTGCCTTGGGCATGGCAATGTAATCCTTAAACCGTCCCGGGATCGGCTTATACATCTCATGGATAATGCCGAGTGCCGTATAACACTCCTGATCCGTATCCACAATAATACGGATGGCAAACAGATCATAGATCTGATCGAGCAGTTTGTTCTGATTTACCATCTTTCGATAGATGCTAAACAGATGTTTCACCCGGCCGTCAATAGTAGCCTCGATCTGGTTCTCCTCCAGCTTTTTGCCAACCTCTTCCATTATATCTTTGACAAATGTCTCTTTGGAAACCTTAATGGCATCGAATCTTTCCGACAACTCCTTGTATGCCTTGGGCTCTAAATACTGCAAAGACAGATCGTCCAGTTCGACCTTCACTTTGGAAATACCGAGTCGATCGGCAATCGGAGCATAGATGTCCATGGTCTCTCTCGACTTTTCCTTCTGTTTCTCCGGTCGCATAAATTCCAGCGTCCGCATATTGTGAAGCCGGTCTGCCAGCTTTATAATAATAACGCGGATATCCTTTGCCATGGCAAGGAACATCTTTCTTAGGTTTTCTGCCTGAAGTTCCACTTTATCCGCTGAATAGTTCAACTGTGTCAGCTTGGTAACACCATCGACCAGCGCGGCAATCTCCTCACTGAACATATTGGTCAGATCTTCCGTTGTATATACGGTATCCTCTACTACATCATGCAAAAGTCCCCCCACAATCGTCTCCTTATCCATCTCCAGCTGAGCCAGAATAATGGCGACACAGACCGGATGAATCAGATAGGGTTCTCCCGATTTTCTCTTCTGATCTTTGTGGGCTTCCTTTGCCAGCGCATAAGCTCTCGTAATAATCTCCAGATCACTGGATGGATGGTACTTAAGCACCGCTGTTTTCAAAATCTCAAACAACACATCCGGATCCGTAAAATTGGGTGGAATCCATGCAGTGGATAACTCTCCTGTGTCGAAATCTTCAATTAAACTCGCACCTTTTTTTTCTTCCATGATGATCCACTCCTTCTAACAGAAACTTTACGAAACTGATTATGTCATACTTATTCAATATTGTAACAACGTTTATTTAAAAATGCAATATTTTTAACGACAAAGTTTGTGTGTCATGAATCGATTCTGTCCAAATGAGGAAAATAACCAAAAGAATCATAAAAAAACCTAGGATTGTGTGAAAAAATATGTTAGAATAGAGTTAGTATCAGTGGTGAATGATAAATCTAACAAGAAGGGAGTATGATCATTATGTTACTAGATCGTGAATACAAAATTCCGTCTACTTTGAACGGCAATATTAACCTGAAAGTAGTTCCGGGGCATTTTGCAACCACACACTCACACATCAATTTTTACATGGATATGACCACCTTGAAAATGCGTCTGTCAGAGGCTTCTGAAGTCGCAAAGACAATGGCACAGGAATATCAGTACAGCAAACCGATCGATACGATTATTTGTATGGATGGCTGTGAGATTATTGGTGCCTGTCTGGCCGAAGAGCTGCAGCGCAATGGAATCATGTCTCTCAACACGCACAACACACTGTATGTTGTCACACCGGAGTTTGACAGCAACGGGCAGATGATTTTCCGTGATAATGTTCGTCCTATGGTTTATCGGAAAAACATTCTTCTTTTGTTGGCATCGGCGACCACCGGACGCACCATCGAGAGAAGTCTCTCATGTATCCGTTACTACGGAGGTATCATTCAGGGTATTTCTGCTATTTTTAGTGCTACCGATGAAATCCACGGAGAGCCGATCAATCACATTTTTGGTGCAAAAGATCTTCCTGACTATCAGACCTTTAGTCCGGACGAGTGTCCTCACTGCAAGAACAAAGAGAAGATCGATGCCATTGTAAATGGTTTTGGATACTCAGAGCTGTTGTTCTGATTTTACACAAAAAAGGGGATCCGCATCGGCACAGTATCTTCCCATATCATAGGAAGTTCTGTGATCGATGCGGATCCTTTTTCTTTTTTCTATCCTGTCATCTTTTAGTTTTCGTAGCATCGCACAATTTCCATCGTGAGATTCACACAATGTACAATCGCTTTTGCCTCAAACGTCGGATAGTCCTCACTGGCACTGTTATCCGCTTTGTCTGATATGGCACGAATGATTAAAAACGGAATCTGATTCAGATAGGCAGCCTGTGCGATCGCTGCCCCCTCCATCTCGGTACAGTAACCATCAAACGTTTCAATCAGCCACTCCTTTTTGTTCTGGTCTGATATGAACTGATCGCCACTGACCACCCGGCCTTCATATACATGAATATCCGGATTCACGCGCTCGCAGGCATCTTTTGCAATTTTTCTGAGTTCTTCATCTGCCGGAAAAGACAGCGTATCCATTCTCGGAATCTGTCCCACCGGGTATCCAAATGCAATCGCCTCAACATCGTGCTGCAGCGCATCCGTCGAAAGGACAATATCACCGATGTCGATCTTGGCGCGCAGTGACCCGGCAATTCCCGTATTGATAACAGCCGATACATCAAAACAGTCTGCCAAAATCTGTGTACACAGACCGGCATTGACTTTTCCAATGCCACAGCATACGACTACGACATCTTTTTGTTCTAATTTCCCCTTGCAAAACTGCATCCCGGCCTTTTCCAGCACAGTTGTCTGATCCATCGCTTCTTTGATTCGTGCCACTTCCTCTTCCATGGCACCAATGATTCCTAACATCCTGTCAGACTCTCCTCTCTTTTGATTCACTTGCGCTTTTTCTTGTTATCTTTGCTCTCTTTTTTTTCTAATGTCTCCGCAAACTGCTCTAAGAGTTTCTTTTGTTCACGGCTCAGGCTGGTCGGCACATCCACGACTAAATCCACATAGTGGTTTCCTCTCATCTTTTTGTTTCTCAGAGAAGGAACTCCCTTGCCTCTCAGACGAACTCTGGTACCGGTCTGCGTCCCGGCCTTGACATTGTATGCCACATCGCCATCAATTGTGTGAATAATGATGTCTCCGCCAAGAACAGCTCTCGGATATGAAATTTTAACAGTGGAATAGATATCATAATCATGGCGCTGGAAATCCGGATGACGATCCACATAGACCTCAACCAGAAGATCCCCTCTGGCTCCGCCATTTTTTCCAGGTTCTCCCTTGCCGCGCAGACGAACACTCTGACCGTGATCAATGCCGGCAGGAATACTCACCTGCAATTTTTCTTTTTTGGATGTATACCCGTTCCCATGACAATCCGGGCACTTTTCTTTGATGATTTTTCCGGTTCCGGCACAGGCAGGACACACGGATACATTCTGTACCATGCCAAACAGGGACTGCTGGGTGCGGACGATCTGACCGGTTCCTCCGCACTGACCACACTTAATCGGCTGTGTTCCCGGTTTGCATCCATTTCCACCGCATTTTTGACAGGTTACTTTGGATGGAATTTCAATTTCTTTCTCTACACCAAAGCAGGCCTCCTCAAACGTAATTCTCACTGTCGTTCTAAGATTGGCCCCCCTCTGTGGGGCATTCGGATCTGCCCTTCGACTTCTGCCACCAAAACCTCCACCGAATAAATCGCCAAAAATATCGCCAAAGCTTCCAAAAATATCATCCATGTCCATACCGGAGAAACCACCACCGGCTCCGCCACCCTCAAATGCCGCATGACCAAATTGGTCGTATTGGCGACGCTTATCCGGATCGCTCAAAACGGCATATGCCTCCGATGCCTCTTTGAATTTTGCTTCTGCCTCTTTGTCCCCCGGATTTGTGTCCGGATGATATTTTTTTGCCAGGGCACGATATGCTTTTTTTAGCGCTGTATCATCTGCGTTCTTATCAACGCCAAGAACCTCATAGTAATCTCTTTTATCCGCCATATTTCCTCACTCACTTCCCTCCGTCTGCACTGTCTGAAACCCAAAATAACCCGCGAGATTGCAATGAACCTCGCGGATTGATCTTGTACTGAAAAACGTGTTTCTTACAGTTCACGGTAATCTCCGTCTACGACATCATCTCCACTGTTATCCTGGCCTGTTGTATCTGCCGTACTTCCGGCAGCTCCACTCATATCCGGGCCTGCTCCCTGTGCACCGGCTGCCTGTGCCTGCTCATAGACCTTTGCAAATACCTGCTGGGCACTTGTCATCAAAGTCTCCTTTGCCGCTTTCAGCTCATCGACATCGGCATCACTCATATTTTCCGGTGTTGTCCGGTCAAGAATTGCCTTTACCTTGTCAATCTCAGCCTGTACTTTTTCTTTCTCAGAAGCGTCCACACTGTCACCGACATCCTTCAGTGCCTTCTCCGTCTGGAATACCATACTGTCAGCCTCGTTGCGCGCATCAATTCCCTCTTTACGTTTTTTATCCTGAGCCTCAAATTCTGCTGCTTCCTTCACTGCCTTCTCAATTTCCTCATCGTTCATATTCGAGCCGGCCGTAATCGTGATATGCTGCTCTTTTCCTGTTCCCAGATCCTTTGCCGATACATTGACAATACCGTTAGCATCAATATCGAAAGTAACTTCAATCTGCGGTACCCCACGCATTGCCGGTGGAATTCCATCCAGACGAAACTGTCCAAGGGATTTATTATCTCTTGCAAACTGACGCTCACCCTGTACTACGTTGATGTCAACTGCTGTCTGATTATCTGCTGCCGTCGAGAAGATCTGGCTCTTCTTTGTCGGGATGGTGGTATTTCTCTCAATTAATTTTGTGGCAACACCACCCATTGTCTCAATTGCCAGGGACAACGGTGTGACATCCAGAAGAAGAATGTCTCCGGCACCGGAATCACCAGCAAGTTTACCACCCTGAATGGATGCTCCGAGTGCTACACACTCATCCGGATTCAACGATTTGTTTGGCTCATGTCCTGTCAACTGTTTTACTTTGTCCTGTACGGCAGGGATTCGGGTAGAACCACCAACCAACAATACCTTTCCGAGTTCCGATGCTGTGATCCCTGCATCCTTCAGAGCATTCTGAACCGGTGTTGCCGTTCTCTCAACCAGATCGGCTGTCAACTCGTCAAACTTTGCGCGGGTCAGATTCATATCGAAATGCTTTGGTCCTTCTGCCGTTGCCGTAATAAATGGCAGGTTAATATTGGTGGTAGTAGAAGATGACAATTCTTTCTTTGCTTTCTCAGCTGCTTCTTTCAGTCGCTGCATTGCCATCTTATCTGTGGAGAGGTCAACACCCTCTGCCTTTTTAAATTCATCTACCATGTAATCGCATACTTTGTTGTCAAAGTCATCTCCACCGAGTCGGTTATCTCCCGATGTGGACAATACTTCGATGACACCATCACCGATCTCAATGATGGACACATCAAAGGTACCACCACCCAGATCATATACCATGATCTTCTGTTCACCTTCATTGTCCAGACCATATGCCAATGCTGCTGCGGTCGGCTCATTGATGATACGCTTTACATCCAGACCTGCAATCTTTCCGGCATCTTTTGTGGCCTGACGCTGTGCATCATTAAAGTAAGCCGGAACTGTGATCACCGCTTCTGTCACTTTTTCGCCACCGAGATAGTTCTCTGCGTCTCCCTTCAGTTTCTGAAGAATCATCGCTGAAATCTCCTGCGGGGAATACTTCTTGTCATCGATCGCTGCACGGTAATCCGTACCCATATGTCTCTTGATCGAAGAAATCGTCTTATCTGCGTTCGTCACTGCCTGACGTTTTGCAGGCTCACCAACCAGACGCTCTCCATTCTTTGTGAAGGCAACGACCGATGGTGTCGTTCTGGCACCCTCTGTGTTTGAAATCACAACCGGTTTACCACCTTCCATCACTGCCACACAACTGTTTGTCGTTCCTAAATCAATACCTACAATCTTACTCATAATCTTCCTCACTTTCTGCCACAAACCCGTGGCCAATCCTATTAAAAATTTAGTTTAGTACCTTAACCATACTGTGTCTGACTACGCTGTCTTTATACATATAACCCTTCTGAAATTCCTCCGTGACCTTGTTGGTCTCATCGGAATCATCCTCATCATGCATAACTGCATTGTGCAGGTTCGGGTCAAATTCCATTCCCACTGCCTCAATCGGCTTGACTTCCAGTTCTTCAAACATCGTCTGAATCTGCTTATATACCGCCTCGATTCCCTTGACAAACGGAGTTTCCTTTTCCTCCTGTGAGAGTCCGTCAAATCCCCGCTCAAGATTGTCAACGACCGGAAGGATTTTCTCTACCACCGACTTCGCCCCCATATCAAACATGGCGCTCTTCTCTTTTTCTGAGCGATTGCGAAAATTCTCAAACTCTGCGAGATTTCTCAT
Source organism: uncultured Eubacteriales bacterium (assembly GCA_900319095.1). Lineage (GTDB taxonomy): Bacteria > Bacillota > Clostridia > Lachnospirales > Lachnospiraceae > Eubacterium_F. The sequence goes on from ONNE01000124.1 coordinate 18,991, forward strand.
CAGGCGGTCATTCAGTTCCTCAATCTTTTCATCCCGCTTATCTTTCTTGACCGGCTTTTTCTTTTTCTTTCCCTCTTTCTTTTCCTCTTCCGGGGCTTCTTTGTCTTTGTCCTCCCCGTCCGTCTTATCAAGAACTTCCTCTTCCGGTGCAGATTCATCCTCTGCTATCTCTTCAATGTGTTCCTTCTCTGTCTCTTTTTGTTCTTTATCCGGTGTCACCGTCTCATCTGCTGCTTTTTGGGAATGTTCTTGCACAGCCTGTTCCGGTGTCTGTTCTTTCTTAATCTCAACCAATTGCTATACCACCTTTCTTCCAGAATCTTTTTTAACTGTTTTTCTTAAATAGATCA
>ONNE01000089.1 GCA_900319095.1 uncultured Eubacteriales bacterium
GAGATGACAAGATACTCCAAGGAGAACATCTTGCAGCAGGCAGCTACTTCGATGCTGGCTCAGGCAAATCAGGCAAATCAGGGTGTACTGTCTCTGTTACAGTAATCATTCGGATTTTGACCGATTGCTTATGTTATATGCAATTGCTATTTGCATTCACAGTGGGGCAGAGATTTATTCTCTGCCTCGCTTTTTTCGATTGGAGGAACGGATACATATGGAAGAACCATGGAGCTATTATGAGGATGAGGTAAGAGATGGCTTTTTTGTGCCGAGCATTATGAAAAAGTGTTGGGCATACAATAAAAAGCTATATGATGATTTTCTTGCTCTCTGTGACAGGCAAAATCTTCGCTGTACCGGGGACTATGGAGCGATTTTAGGGGCTGTTCGCCATGGTGGATTCATTCCGTGGGATGATGATATTGATGTTGAGATGCCAAGAGAGGATTATGTCCGGTTGCTCCGGGCAAGTGAAAAAGAACAGAATAAGGATTACTCACTATTTGACTATGCTCGTCAAAAGGATGAAGATCCGAACCTTGTTCGACGGTTTGTGAATTGCGAGGGATATGTGGCAGCAACACAAGAAGAATTGGACAGGCATCATGGATTTCCATTTGGGAGTGCGCTGGATGTTTTTGTTCATGATTATGTGCCAAAGAATGTAAGAGATCGAAAAGATTTTAAGAATATATTGGATACGTTTTATTCCATGCATATTTACGCATTGGAGCCTGAAAAAATTCCGAAGGGGAAAAATTTTGAGCATGAGTTAAAAATATTAGAAAAAAAGTTTCATGTAAGATTTACTTCGTCCCTGCCGGTCGCCATGCAGTTGCTGGAGATGATGGAGCGCCTATGTGCGGACTATTCAATGAGAGAGTGCGATGGCAGAGTGATTCTACATGACTGGTATGAGCATCCAAAACATATATTTTCCAAAAAGGCATGGGATGGATGGATTGAGGTGCCATTTGAAGGGGAAACCATGCGTATTCCAATCGGATATGATCACATCTTGAGAAGACTCTATCCGAATTATATGGCTCCGAAAGTGGAGTGGGACAACCACAATTATCCGTTTTTTGATTTCTTAGAAAAAAAGGCGTGGGAGGATTTTGGCATGAAGCTTCTGCGCTATGAATATGACAAGGCAGCGGTTGAGGAAAAAAAGAAGAAAAGATCTCCGAAGACAACGCTTGTAGAGAGTATGGAAGATTCATTGGAACTATTGGCACAGGCGCATCAATTTATAGAGGAAAACATAGACTTGGGGGAACAGATTTCATCCATTCCGGATTTGTTGGGACAGTGTCAGACGTTGGCGATTCAGATGGGAGAGCAGATCGAGGAGTCGGGAACAGGTGCATCCAATGATTGTATTGAACTATTAGAAAAGTACTGTGACTTTATTTTTGGAATCTATCAAAAGCTTTGTGATAATCTTCAAAAACAAGTGCTTGAATCAAGGGAATTCTATGAACTACAGCAATTCGGTGAGTATGAGACAGCACTCAGAGAAAAGATAGGAAAACTGAGCCAAAAGAGAGAAGTTGTTTTTTTGGTCTATCAATCCAGACACTGGAAAACACTTCACTCCCTGTGGGAAGAAGCTGCGAAAGATGAAAATACACAGGTGACGGTGATACCAATTCCCTATTTTTATCGCAGGCATGAGGGAAATCTTCAGACCGTACAGCAGCTAGAGACAAAAGGTTATCCGGAAGAAGTGCCTCTGACTTCGTATGAAGAGTATAATTTTGAAGCACATCATCCGGATGTGATAGTATATCAGTGTCCTTATGACGAATATAATTATGCCCTGTCGGTTCATCCGTTTTTCTATGCATCCAATCTCAGGCAGTATACAGAAAAAATGGTATTTATTCCACCATTTGTTTTGCGGGAGATTGTAGATAAGGACGAGAGAGCAAAGTATACGCTCAGATGGTTTGTGCATACACCGGGACTGATCTTTGCGGATGAAATCTATGTGCAGTCGGAACAGATGCGAAAAATCTATGCCGAGCTGCTATCGGAATTGACCAAAGAGAAAATTGAAACATGGCGGGATAAAATCTATGCTTGTGGTTCTCCTCTTTGGGACTGGCAGAGCAGAAAGAATGAGAAAGAAAATGAAAAAAAGGTGATTCTCTATTATGTGAGTGGAAGTGTCCTATATGAGTATGAGGAGCAGATGATTGAAAAAATGCAGCAATTTTTTCAGTTGGCGAAACAATATAAAAATGATATTCTAATTGTATGGAAGCCGGACCCCTATGCCAAAGAAATTTTAAGTGGCAGAGCACCGCAGATCTGGGAGAAATACAATGAGCTGCTCAGTCGGTTTGAACGGGAAGAAATTGGTGTAGTCGCATGCGAGGAAGATGACAGGAATCTCGTAGAATTCTGTGATGGAATCTATGGGGATGGCGGGACATTGATGAATGAGTGCCGGATGAATCACAAGATGGTGTTATTTGAGACTCCTAATGTCCCTCTGATAAGTACCGGAAAGGAAGAGAATTCATATCAATCCAAAAGATGGATGGACGATACTCTGGTTGCCATCGAGGGAGAGTGGACGTTTGACAGTTTTGTACAGGAAATATCCCGGTATCAATATCAAGTGCCGAAGAAGGATTGTGGCAAAACCATATGGAATCAGATATTTCAAAAGTAAAAAAAGGGGAAAAGACAGTATGGGATATCAAAGATCATTTTTTGAAGATGAGGTGCGGGATGGCTTTTTTGTTCCGGGAATCATGAAAGGATGTTGGGCATATGCGAAAAATTTATATGACAAACTGATGGAAATTTGCGATGACAGTCAGATTCGCTGTGTGGCTGCGTGGGGAACGATGTTAGGTGCCGTTCGATATGGAGGCTTTGTGCCGTGGGACGATGACATTGACGTGGAGATGCTGCGCAGTGATTATGAGGTATTATTAAAAAAGAGTGAATCGGGAGCGCTCGGAAAGTTTCAGGTGCTGGATGATTTGCACAGAGAGGTTCCGGAGCCGGATCTTGTCCGACGATTTTCAGACCGAAAAGGGGGCAGCTGGTTTTCGGAAGAAGAGAGGCTCGAGTTGAACTGTGGATTTCCGTTTCCCAGTGTCTTAGATATTTTTTTGTATGACTATGTACCCCGCGATGGACAGAAAAAAACGGAGTATAGAAAAAATATATCCATTTTGGCAAGCATTATCGGATATTTAGAAGATCACAGACAAACGATTGCAGACCAGGGGATGACACTTTATGATTTTACGATAGAAAAGGCAGATCAGGAGTTGATAGAACGACTGGAATGGATACAGGATCACTTTGGTTTTCAGTTTGATCAAAAGAGATCACTTATCAGGCAAGTGATGGAAAAGGTCGAATTTTATAGCAGTATTTATCCCATCGAGCAGTGTGATGAGCGCGTGATGGCAGCAAATTGGTGCGTACATAAAGAGCGTATTTTTGACAACCGGCTCTATGAAGATACGATTGAAGTTCCCTTTGAGAGAGGAACGATGAGGATTCCGATTGGCTACGATCACATTTTGAGGGTGTTTTATCCCCGGTACATGTATCCGAAGACAACTTGGGATAATCACGGATACCCATGGTTTGACAGAGCGGAAAAACGCGCATGGGAGGAAGCGGGAGAAAAATTTTTGCGATATGAATATGATCGGGAGAGGATAGAGTCAGACAGGGCAAAAAACATGGGAAAAACTTCCCTTAAACAGTCAATGGAAGCGTCCCTTGAACTTTTGTCTCAGGCTCATGAATTTATACAATCTGCCTATCTTGTGCCGGAGAAGATTCCTTCGGTTTTGGATATGCTGATGCAGTGTCAGGAATTGGCAATTCATATGGGAGAACAGACGGAGATTCGAGCCGTCGACAGTAAAAAGACAGTCTCGATTCTGGAGAGATATTGTGACTGTGTTTATGAGTTGTATCAAAAAATAATTGAACAAGAACCGTCTGGCACGGTGGCGAAGCAGACCGGACAACTGACGGATGATCTGATTTATATCGAAAAGGAAATTTTGGAGAGCATAACCGGAGATCAAGAGAAAAGAGAAGTGGTTTTCTTAGTTTACAAAGCAGAGCATTGGAAGTCACTTCATTCTCTGTGGCAGGAGGCGGTCAACGACTGTGAAGTCGTGGTTACTGTGATGGCAATTCCATACTATGAAAGAAATTTTAAAGGAGGGCTGGAGTCGGAACTCCGGCTTGAGAACCGGGGATATCCCAAAGAGGTAAGCCTGACACCATATGAGGAATACAATTTTGAGGTGCATCATCCGGATGTTGTGATTTATCAGTGTCCTTATGACGAATATAGTTATGGAATGTCTGTGCATCCATTCTTTTATGCTTCAAATCTCAGACAGTATGCAGAGCGGATGGTTTTTGTGCCACCATTTGTATTAAGGGAGATTGCCGATGGCGATGAGAGGGCCAAATATACGATGCGATGGTTTCTGCATACACCGGGACTCGTCTATGCCGATGAGATTTACGTTCAGTCAGAACAAATGAAAAAGATATATGCCGAACTGTTGACGGAACTTACCGGGGAAAAACAGAGTGAATGGAAAGACAAAATCGTGGCGGCCGGATCTCCGATCTGGGACTGGGAGAATTCAGATAAAAAAGAAGACGAAAGTGGCAAAAAAGTTCTTCTCTATTATGTGAGTGGCAGTGTGCTTTTTGAATACGGTGAGGCGATGATTGATAAGATACAGGATTTTTTGTCTGAGGCAGAAAGCTACCGTGACCGGATATCGATTATCTGGCAGCCCGATCCCTATGCCAAAGAGATCTTAGGGGAGAGGATGCCGGAGATATTACGTGCCTGTGAAAATCTACAAAAGAGCATGGAGCAAAAGAGTCTTGGGGTAATCAATGATAAATTCAGCGATGAGGAGCTCATCCGTCTCTGTGATGGAATCTATGGAGATGGCGGTACACTGATGAATGCCTGTCGAATCAATCATAAGCCGGTGTTGTTTGAGACACCGGATATTCCGGTTGACTTTGCGAAAGAGAAAACGGAAGATGACGGGAAAAAGAAGTGGAATGCGAATGTGTTGGTTGCCATCGAGGGAGAGTGGACATTGGGCAATTTCATTGAGGCAGTATTGGAATATTCTTATGAGCCACCGATGAGGGACTGTGGAAGAAATATATGGAATTCGATTTTGCAGAATCAATGAGAGAAGAAGGAGAACAGGATGGAATACCAGTGGTCGTATTTTGAGGATGAAGTCCGGGACGGTTTTTTTGTGCCGGGAATCATGAAGAAATGTTGGGCAAGTGCACAAAAAAATTATGAAGATCTGAGGGAATTTTGCCAGAAGAGAGGAATTCCCTGTGCGGCTGAATGGGGGACGATGATGGGGGCCGTGCGCCATGGCGGTTTTATTCCATGGGATGACGATCTGGATGTAGCGATGAGCAGAGAGGATTATACAAAACTTTTTGAGGCACGAACCCAAAAAGATTTTCATTCTTACCGCTTATATGACTATCGGCTTGACCGGGGCACAGAGACAAAACTGACCCGGGCATTTACCAACCATGAGGATCCAACCAAAGACTGGGATAAGCATTTTGGATTTCCCTTCAGTGATGTTATTGATATTTTTATATATGATCATGTGCCGGATGAGGGAGAAGAGAGAGTTATCTACGAAAATATGCTGGATAAATTTGCGGCTCTGTTTGGACAGGGTAAGCCGGTCAGTGACAAAAAAAAATCCGAATACCTAAAAGATATCTCAAAGGAACTGGGACTTGTGTTTATGGGAAGTACGCCCCTGACGGTTCAGGTGATGAAAGCTCTGGAAAAATTCTGTGAGAGATATTCTTCTCAGACGTGTCAGCAGCAGGCGATGATATGGGAATGGTATATGAAACAGGGGAAAAAACAGATTTTTGATCGTCGTCTGTTTGAACATTATATAGAGGTTCCATTTGAACATTCAACGGTTCATATTCCGGTTGGCTATGACCGTATTTTAAGGACATTATATCCCGGATATATGGTTCCCAAAGCGGAGTGGGACAGCCACGGTTATCCTTGTTTTATGCGGATGGAACAACAGATGAGAGAGATTTATGGTCTGCGTCTGCTTCGCTATGAATATCATCCTGAAGAAGTTTTCGGGGAGAAGAAAAAAAGGGAAGAGAAAGCGGATTTTTCTTCCATGCTGATTCAATCACTGGATTTGTTTTCACAGGCCCACCAATATATCATCGAACAGGTGGGGAAAAAAGAATGCGGAACTTCTGTTTTGGATACCTTGGAGCAGTGTCAGGCGCTTGCAATCCGGATGGGAGAGCAGATTGAGAGAAAGAGCTGTGAGCCGGAACAAGTGATTCCTGTGTTGGAGAAATATTGTGACTTTGTCTACCAAATGTATCAAAAAATCTCCGGGGGAGATCCGGAAGTAGATGCAAAGGCTCTGACCGGATATGAGAGACAAATGACCGGGGGTATAAAGAATCTGAGAGAAAAAAAGGAAATCGTTTTTTTGGTTGATCACTCCAAGAACTGGAAATCGTTTCATACGCTCTGGGAAGAGATGCAAAAAAGAGAAGATGTACAGACAGTGGTGATACCGGTTCCTTTTTACTATCGCAATTTTGATGGCGAGCCGGAACCACAACCAAGGTGTGAGACAGATGGATATCCGGAAGAAGTCACGCTAACCTCTTTTGAAGAGTACTCGTTTGAAAATCGCCATCCGGATGTCATCCTCTATCAGAATCCATATGATGAATACAACTATGCGATGTCCGTCCATCCGTTTTTTTACTCAAAAAACCTCAGGCAGTATACCGGGAAGATGGCCCTGATTCCCTCGTTTGAACTTCGGGAGATCATGGACGGGGATGAGAGAGCCAAGTATACGTTGCGATGGTTTTTGCACACACCGGGACTCGTCTATGCCGATGAAGTCTATGTTCAGTCCGGACAGATGAAAAAAATATACACAGAGCTCTTATCGGAGATGACAGGCGAGAGTGAAGGGGTGACCGGTCAGACGATTTATGCCACTGGTTTGCCACTAAAAGAGTATAAGGACAGACAAAGGATTTTATTTTGTGGAGAGAGTACCGGAGAACTATATGAACATACCACGATGATGCAGGCGAAAAAGACAATCTATGATGTCGTAGAATCAGTTCCGCAAGAGTGGATTGAAAAAGTAAAAAAACAAGATGGTGGACGAAAGAAAATACTTGTATACTATGTCAGTGGAAGTGTTCTTTATGAGTACGGTGAGAAGATGGTGGATAAGATCCGGCAGTTTATCTCTCTGACTGAACAATATATTGATGATCTGTGTGTGATATGGTATAGGGATCCTTATGCCAAAGAGATTTTAGAGGACAATCTTCCGGAAATATGGGAAGCATATCAAGAATGGATGGACGTGGTTGAGAGCAAGAAGGAATATATCCTAGTCAGGGAAAAGAACGATGACAGACTGGCTGCTTTTTGCGATGCGATCTATGGAGATGGCGGTACGCTGATGAATGCCTGTCGGCTCAAGGGCAGGATGGTTCTTTTTGAGACACCGGACAGACCGTTGGAAGGAGGAGAGAGCAGTGAAGATAACCACTGGACAGAGGATACTTTGGTTGCCATCGAAGGAGAGTGGACGCTAAAGGATTTTATCGAAGAACTTTTGGAAAAACAGCAGCAGGGGAGCGCTTTTGACCATGCGATATCAGAGGAGATTGCAGACCACCTGCTCGGTGGACAAGGCTAAGGGAAAATGCTATAATATTAAGATGGACTTGATGAAAAAAAGGGAGGCGGCATATGAGGAGCATTGCGGAAATCGTTGCAAATGCAGGGAATGTTTTAGAGACAATAAAAGATATTCGGACCGTTTGTGACAGCGTGGAACAGACACATCAGATTGATGGGCAGACACTGGATGTGATCCCTGAGATCGTGTCCGGGATAAATGATTTTCTGTATCATTCAAAGCAGATTAGTGTACAGAAGCTGACAGCAAAGACAATCATGGATGAGGATTGTTTATCTGACTATATAACAGAATTAAAACAATTGACCGATGTGTGGGAGACCAGCCTTACACATCAGTTGAAGGACGGATCAATGGATGCGTTGTTTTGGAATCTGTATGATTATTTTCGGTTTGTCGATGCCGGAACCATCTATCAAAATGCCGTGGATCAATTGTTGCAGAGACCACAGGAAGTGAAAAATTATCTGCGAAATATGGATGGGTTCAAGTGGCTGCAGGGAAAGATTGATGATGAAAAGAAAGATTTTTCACTGATACGTGTCTATGCAGATATGGTTAAGGAACATGTGGAAGACTTCCGATGGCTGTATGAGAGACTGGCTGATAACCGGTCCAAAATGATTTTGGTAAAATTAGCACAGTATTGGTTTGATTATGATCTTGCCTGGCTATCAAGATTTCATGAAAATGTTTTTAAGGACTATTTTGACACTGACTTGATCTCCTGCACGGAGGAAGAGGTTCTGGTTGACTGTGGTGCATTTGTCGGGGATACGATTCTGGATTACATTGATACCTATGGTGCCAAATACAAAAAGATATATGCCTATGAGATTATACCCGAGATTTTTGAGACACTAAAAGAAAATACAGCCGGCATGGAAAATCTGGTATACCGTCAGGCGGGTGTCAGTGATCAAAAGGGAACGATGTATATTGATGAAAATGTGCCACGGGGCGGTGGATCAAGGATGGCAGCAGAGGGGAGAGAGAAAATCGATGTGGTTTCGCTCGATGAGGATATTCAAGAGCCTGTGAGCATCATCAAGATGGATATTGAGGGTGAGGAGATGAAGGCACTCAGGGGAAGTCAAAAACATATTACAGAGCAAAAGCCAAAGCTATTGATCAGTGCCTATCACAGACCGGCGGATATCTTTGATATTCCCAGACAGATCTGCGGGATGAGGGATGACTATAAGATATATCTCCGGTTTAATGGCAGAGTTGCATGGCCGGCAGATTTTGTGATTTTTGCAATCTAGCAGAAAGGGAGAAAAAAGTGATAGAATTATCGATTGATATCAGTGAGACGGTGGAGTCCGACTGTCTGGCGAATGGCACGGTGATCTATGAAGGAGAAAAACATGATTATCCGGCTTTGTTGATTGGCAGGGGAAGTTATATCACAAAAATGTTAGTGGAAAATTGTCTGTGGGAGCGAACCGGATGGCCGGTGTATCTTTTGCAGATGGGAAGATATTCGGCTGTCGGAAGCAATGTTCTGGTGCTTTTAGATGTGAACCATGACTATCATTCGGTCTATCAGGGGGTCATCGCAGACTATGGTTGGGATCGCCTGGACAGACGCTCGATCGGACAGATGGTACAGAGAACGGATCGGCATGGTCAGATTTTGATTGGAAACGATGTCTGGATTGGTGATAATGTAACGATTATGAGCGGTGTCAGGATTGGCGATGGTGCGATTGTGGCAGCAGGGAGCGTCGTGACCAAGGATGTCCCGCCATACGCGATTTATGGAGGGAATCCGGCAAAGTTGATTCGGTACCGTTTTTCGGAGGAACTGATTCCGAAACTCAACAAAATCGCCTGGTGGAACTGGAGCCGGGAAAAACTACTCTCGGCGAAAGAGGATATGCAGGGGGAAATTGAAAATTTTGCAGAAAAATATGTATCCGACGCAAAAATCTATGAGAGAAAAAGTGGACAGTATCTTCCGACGATCAAAAAGGGAGAAGTTCCGATTGTGCTGACGTTTATGGACAGTGTTTCTCCTTTTTTGCGCTATCAAAAGATTGTAAAAGAATTTTGTGAGAAATTTCATGGGCAGGCAGAACTGATCTTGTGTTACTACCCGATCCGGGAAAAAGAAGCACTCATGATAGAGGAGTTCCTTGACACTTTGAATCAGATGCCGCAGGAAGATGTTCTGATCAGCATTTGCGGAATTGATGAGGAAGACGATGAAAAGGTTATCAGTGAAGTTGACTATTTTGTGACCAATTTATCCGTCGAGAATGTGATGCGGGTAAATTATGCCAATCAGTATCAGGTAAAAATTGTGTCCGGAGTAGATGTTCCGGTTTTTTGCGACAAGATGTTTTCGTGAGTATGGAGGAGAGACATGAATATTCCAATCGAATTCTTTATGGATGAAGAGAGAAATGGCTTTTTTGTTCCCACGCAGATGACACAGGTCTGGGCAAATAGTCTTTTGATCTTATCTGTAATTGATGAGATCTGTGAAAGGCATGGGATCACATATTACGCGGACTGGGGAACATTGCTGGGAGCCGTTCGTCATCAGGGATATGTTCCGTGGGATGATGATATTGATCTTTGCATGACGAGAGAAAATTATAAAATGTTTCTTGCGGCTGCAAAAGATGAGATGCCGGAGGGATTTGCCATCATCAATTATGAGAATCGAAACAATCACTGGAATATTGTCGCCCGGGTCGCCAATACTTCAAGTATGTGTTTTGACAGGGAACATTTGGATAAATACTACCGGTTTCCGTATATTGTATGTGTCGATGTCTTTGTCTTGGACAATTTATATCGCGAAGAAGAAAAAGAAGAGAAGCGATCGGATGAAATCAAGAGAATCCTTGCATTGTCAAAAGCGATTACGGAGCACAAATTAACAGGGGAGAAAAGAGAGTATTGGCTGAGAGAGATTGCAAAGAAATATTCCGTCGCGATTCATCCGGATCTGGATGAGCGACAGATTGGGATTTCTCTTTTTCGGTTGGTAGAACAACAAATGCAAAGAGTCCCGGACTTAGAGTCGGATGAGGTGGGACAGATTGTTCCGGAGATTTTGGCAGATGGGAAAAAACGTGCCTTTCCCAAAGAAAAATTAAGAGAGACGGTCTGGTTGCCGTTTGAATTTACCGAGGTACCGGTGCCAAAAGATTATTCGGCATTTACCTCCCGCCATTATGGAGATTATATGGTGATTCGAAAGGGGATCGCAGAACATATCTATCCGTATTTTGAGAGTCAGAAACAGGAATTGATCGAGACGACGAATCTGGTATTTCCAGAATTTTGCTTTGACATAGAAAAAATGAAACGGGATCGACAGCGGGAGACATACAAAAGTCTGGCACGGGAATGTATCGAGCAATTAAGACAGTGGCAAGATCAATTCCAGATTGAGAAAAAGGCAGACATTCTCTCGGATTGTCAACAGCTTGCCATTGATCTGGGAACGATGCTTGAAGAGATACAGGGAGAAGAGAGCGAAATCGTAAAATCGTTGGAGATGTACTGTGAGAAATTGTTTTTGACAAGTCAATCCGTGGAAGAATCTCAAAGTCTGAATCATCTTTTAGACACCTTTGAGACAGTCTGTCAAGTGATAAAGAGGGACCTTTTAGACCGACAGACAGTTGTATTTTTTTCCATATCAGGGGAGCGATGGAAATTCTTTGAGCCGTTTTATCAAAGGGAATCCAGAAATCCAAATTGTGATGTGATTGTGGTTCCCCTTCCTCTTTACAAAAAAGATGCAGATGGAGTGCTGACGGATGAGGTGTGGTATCAGACTGACGGATATCCGAAGGAGATCTCGCTTACTTTCTACAAAGAATTTGATCTCAAAATATGTCAGGCAGAGAGAATTTATATTCAGGATGTCTACGACAATGAAAATCCGATTCTCTCGATTCCACCGGAGTACTATTCTTCCTATCTGCGGGAGCACTGTGATCGATTGATCTATATCCCACCGTATCAGTTGGATGAGTTTTCACCGGAGGATCGCATGGAAGCCTACAATATTATGACGCTTTTAAAAAC
>ONNE01000061.1 GCA_900319095.1 uncultured Eubacteriales bacterium
ACATTACGGATGCTGTGATTTTTGGACTTTTGGGGCTTGTCAGTGGTACTGTTTTTGCACACACTAAGGTGCGGGGATATGTGTTGGAACGAAAGCTGCACATCATGAGTGAGACGGATCAGCTGACCGGCTTAAATAACCGGAATTGTTATGAGTTGAAAATTGAAAAATATCCTTCTTTGTGTCAGGAATCTCTGGGATGTATTTATATGGATGTCAATGGTCTGCATCATATCAACAATTCCAGGGGGCACAGAGAGGGAGATATTATGCTGCGCTTTGTGGCAAAGGAGGTACAAACACAGTTTGGCTTACAGGACAGTTATCGGATTGGCGGAGATGAGTATGTTGTGTTTGTCGTTGATGAAAAGGAAGACGAAGTACAGGAAAGAATAAAAACTTTGTTGGATCATGTGCAGGAAGAGAACTATCATGTGGCGCTTGGTTACCAGATGCAAAAGGTGAATGAACTGGATATAAATGATCTGATTGTACAGGCAGAGACGAAGATGTATCAGGCGAAAGCAGATTATTATAAGCGACATGACCGGAGAGCGAGATAAAACCGTTGTGAAGGAGTGATATCGTGAGAATCATACATTGTGCAGATCTGCATCTGGATTCAAAGCTTAGTGCCAATCTCGACAGGGAGCGGGCAAGACAGAGAAGAGCGGAGATTTTACATACCTTTCAGAGGATGGTTGCCTATGCGCAAGAACATGAGGTGGATGCCATTCTCATTGCAGGAGATTTATTTGATACAAAAAATATTTCAGCCACGGCAAGAAATACGGTTCTCTATGAGATCGAGAATCATCCGGGGCTTATTTTTTATTATCTGCGGGGAAATCATGACCGGGATAATTTTCTATCCTCACTGGAAGAGATACCGGACAACTTAAAACTGTTCGGCTCGTCTTGGACGACGTATGAGTGTGGCGGTGTGACCATATCCGGTCTGGAATTAAATGAGGAGAATCGTGGTCAGGCATATTTGTCACTGGAACTGGACACGCGCAAATTTAATGTGGTCACCCTTCATGGTCAGGAATCAGAAAGCAGGGGAAAAGATAAAACCGAAATCATTGATTTGAAGCAATTGAGAAATAAGGGAATTGATTATCTGGCGCTCGGACACATTCACTCGTATAAAATTGAAAAGCTGGATGCGAGGGGAGAGTATTGTTATCCCGGCTGTCTGGAGGGAAGAGGTTTTGACGAGTGCGGGGAGCACGGTTTTGTTGAATTAGAAATTGATGAGGAGAGGGGAACCTATACAAGGGAGTTTAAACCATTTGCCAAGAGACGACTGTATGCAATCGAGGTGGATGTGACCGGCTGTGAGACATCTGTAGAAATATGTAAAAAGGTAGAAAATGAATTGGAGAAAGAAGGCTGTGAACCAGAGAGTATGATGAAAATCATTCTAATCGGATCCCTGGATATCTCCTGTGAAAAAGATGTTCCATATGTAAGGTCCCGGTTTGAAGAATCTTATTATGATATAAAAGTAGAGGATAAGACAACACTTAAGATCAATGTTGAGGACTATCTTTTGGACGAGTCCCTAAAAGGCGAGTTTGTCAGACAGGTTTCAAGAGATGAAGCTTTGTCTGAGGAAGATCGGGCGATTGTCATTCGGTACGGACTCAAGGCGCTTGCCGGTGAGGAGGTGGAGTGAGATGAAGCTTCAATCATGCCACATAGAGAATTTTGGGATTCTGCATGAGACAGATTTCGATTTTTCGTCCGGACTGACTGTGATCTGCCGGGAAAACGGATGGGGAAAGAGTACCCTTGCCGCCTTCATAAAAGCCATGTTCTATGGGCTTGACACAAGAGGGCTGCGAAAAAAAGAAGAGAGAAAAAAATATAAGCCATGGCAGGGCGGGGTCTATGGGGGAAGTCTGACATTTGAACAGTCCGGGACGGTATATACAGTTTCCCGTGTATTTGGCGCAAAAGAGACGGAAGATGAGTGTGAGATTCGTGAGGAGAAGACAAATCTTGTCGTGGATTGTTTCTCTGACAGATTGGGGGAAGAATTGTTTGGTATCGATAAGGCATCTTTTTCGCGCACGGTTTTTCTCGCTCAGAATGACTGCGAGACATTGGCGACGGATGATATAAATGCCAAGCTTGGAGATCTTACGGACAGTACAGATGATCTGAATAATTATGAGACGGCGGATGAGACATTAAAAAAGATTATGAATTCGCTGACCCCAAGAAGGAGTACCGGATCACTAAATAAAAGAAAAGCGCAGATAACAGCGTGCGAGAGAGAGGTTCGGGATGGAGAGATTCTGGATGACAGAATCCGGGCAGAACAGAACAACTATGATCGGGAGGCACAGCGATTTCAAGAATTGAGACAGGAACGGGATCACCTGAATGAAAAACAGGCACAGGTATCTGAGATTTTGGCAATCCGGACCAAGCAAGAGACGTGGAACCGCATGAGAGAAAATGTGTCCGGGCTTCAAAAAGAAGAAGAGATGATCCGGCAGCGTTTTCCGGGTGAGATTCCTGCGAGAGATCAGTTGGAGAGAAACCGGGAGCAGTGCCGACAGATGGAACGGATCCGCGAGAAGATGGAGTCGTATCAGATGTCACCGGAACAAAAGAGGGAATGGATCCGATTGTCAGAGATCTTTGAGCGCTATCCGATTACGGAAGATGATTTCGTGGAGAAGGAGAGGGCGCTGGCATCCATGTCTGCTCTGTGGGAGGAGAGAAATAAAAGGAAAAGTGTACTGCCGGCAAGAGAGGCGACCGTTGAAGCACTGAGAACCTCAATACAAATGCAAAGGCAGGAGAGACAAAACGAGGGAAAGAAGAATGCGAAGAGGATGTTGACGGGGATAGGTCTGGCTGTGGCAGGTCTTGTTCTGTTCTTTGTGAGCCTGCTCGTAAAATCAATGGCATGGGGGCAGTGGCCGGGAATTGGCATGACACTTTGCGGAGTGGCGCTGGTGTTTTTTTCGCTTGCCTTTCGACCCGATCCGGATTCTTCAACGGAGGGGGATCAGCCGGATGAACTGCTGTGCCTTTGCGAACAGATGAAGGAAGATCAAAATTATCTTCAGAAGACAGATTGCAAGATGGCGGAATTTCTGGAATTGCATGGCAGACGTTTTGATGAGATGACAGTTTCGATGTCATTGCAGGAACTGATGAGAGAATTATATAATTTGAGAAACGACAAAAAGAAATATGAGGATCTATCCGGACTGAGAGATCAATATCGTTTGGCAGAGAGAGAGTATGAGAAGCTGTTGCTGGAAATCAACACTTTTCTGGAGACCTATCAGTTTGTGGCGGAATCCGATCTTATGGCGCAGTTGGAACAAATTCAGAGGAATCTTGATTTGTATGAGGCAAAGAAACAGGAACTCAAAAAAGCGGATGAGGAACGAAAAGAGTGGGAGAAAAAAGAGGATGTTGAATCGTTTATCCAGAGCGTTCCCGATGATCTTCCGTCCTTTGAGCAGCTGGCAGAACAGATGGAAGCCGTGTCTGATGAGATGACAAAGGTTCACAGAGCGATGACTGACTACAGCAGTAGACTAAATCAGTTGCAAGAACAATACGATGAGTGGGAGGAGAAAAAAATCAGGTTAAAAGAACTGAGAGAATGTCAGGAGCGTGAAAAAAAGAAATTTGACTGTGTGTCTTTGGCGAGAAATTATCTTGGCAGTGCCAAAGAGACAATGACAGCCAAATACACTGAGCCGGTTATGAAAAATTTCAGGAATTATTATCAGATTCTCATGAGGAGTGAACCAGGGGCGTATCGGATGGATGCTAACTCCAATCTGACGGTTGAGGAGTGTGGCAAACAGAGAGAGGTTCGTCTGCTGAGTGCCGGTTATCGGGATCTGATCGGTGTGTGTCTGCGCCTGGCATTTTCCGATGCGATGTTCACCGGTGATCCACCGGTGTTGGTTTTGGATGACCCATTTGTGAACCTGGATGATGGCAAACAGAAGATGGTACAGGATCTCTTAGAGGAAGTTACGGGCAGATATCAGGTAATATACTTTACCTGTAGTGAAAAAAGAATACCGGATCAATAAAAATGTGTGATGCCGGCATTGACGAATGAGCCAAAAAAAGTCATAATAAGAGACAGGAGAAAAATAAAGTTTGGAGGGTTACCATGATTTGGAATGAGACAAAGGAATGTATGTCGCGCGATGAGATTGAAACACTACAGAGCAAACGACTGGTTAAAGTCGTGGACCGGGTCTATCACAATGTTGAATACTATCGCAAGAAGATGCAGGAGGCGAATCTTGAGCCGGGAGACATCCGTGGAATCGAGGATCTTCATAAATTGCCATTTACGACGTACGAGGATTTAAATGCGACTTATCCGTTTGGACTGGCAGCGGTTCCGACATCGGAACTGGTGCGGCTTCAGGCATCCAGCGGTACGACCGGAAAGCCTAAGATTGCGGTGTACACAAGAAGAGATATTGATATATGGGCGGAGTGTACAGCCCGCTGCATGGCGATGGCAGGAATCACGAGAAATGATATTGTCCAGGTAGGTTATGGGTATGGTCTGTTTACCGGAGGTCTGGGTGCCCATTATGGGGCAGAGTATTTGGGAGCACTGGTAATTCCTATGTCGACGGGAAATACGAAAAAATTAATTGATATGATGGTGGATTGTCAGGCGACAGCGATTGCGTGTACGCCATCCTATCTTCTGCATGTGGCAGAAACTCTGCGGGATGCCAATCTGTTGGATCAGATCAAATTGAAAGTGGCGCTCTGTGGGGCAGAGCCATGGACCGATAACATGAGAGACCAGGTAGAGAAGATGTTGGGCATCAAGGCCTATGACATCTATGGCTTGACAGAGATTCTTGGTCCGGGTGTTGCCACTGATTGTGATTATCATGCCGGTTTACATATATGGGAGGATCATTTCCTTCCGGAGATTATTGACCCGAATACCGGAGAACAGTTAGGGGATGAACAGAGCGGGGAATTGGTCATCACGTCGCTTACCAAAGAGGGTATGCCACTCATTCGATATCGGACAAAGGATCTGACTTCTCTTGACAAAAAGAAATGCGACTGTGGTCGAACGATGGCGAGAATTCAGAGATTTAAGGGAAGAACCGATGATATGCTGATCATCCGCGGGGTAAATGTATTTCCGTCCCAGGTTGAGTCTGCACTGCTCACCATCGATGGCACGACACCGCATTATATGATGCTGGTTGACCGCGTGGACAATGAGGATACACTGGAGATCCAGGTGGAAGTCGAAGACCGGTTTTTCTCGGATGAGATTCGCGGCTTAGAGGAACTGAGCAAGAAGATTGCCAAAACCTTGAAGCTGTCAATCGGATTGAATGCAAAAATTAAGTTAGTCGAGCCAAATGGTCTGGAGCACAGCCAGGGCAAGACAAAGCACGTGATTGATAAGAGAAAACTATATGAGAATTAAAAGAAAGAGGGGGTTGTGATATGTTTATTAAACAAATATCGGTATTTCTTGAAAACCGGACAGGGAGACTGCAGGAAGTCCTCTCGGTGTTGAAAAAAAATGAAATCAATATCGTATCGGCCAGTCTGGCAGATTCCAGTGAGTATGGACTTTTGCGCCTGTTGGTAAACGATACGGAAAAAGCAACCAAAGTACTCAAAGAGAATGGGTTTACGGCAAGTGCCAATCAGATCATTGCTCTTGTGATTCCTCATAAAGTGGGTAGTCTGGTAGAAGTGACCAACTGCATCAATCAGGCGGGAATCAATATCGAATACATGTATGGTCTGTCTACCGGAATTCAAGGGGCAGCCATTGCCATTAAGACTTCGGATCTTGAGAAGACGATCGAGGTTCTGGAATCCATTCATCCAAAATACTACACGGATGAAGAGATTGCTCAAGTGGGTCGATAACACCCGGTTTTTCTTGACAAAAGCGCCATTTCAATATATACTCGTTTTTGGGTTGGTCAACAGGAAGTTGACTGAGGACAAAGAATTGTTCAATATGTGGCAGCGGTTATCAGATAATAGGAATGATGAATAAGTACTGGATGAAGGTGCGCTTTCTCAGAAGAGATATTTGGGTGGCGCACTTTTTTTGCCCATTCCGGGGAAAAACGTTGTCAGAAAGGTAAAAAAGATGAAAGAGAATGCTATTTCAACAAAAGAGGTAATTGCGTTTTTTGATCGTTGTGCTCCCGGTTGGGATAAAGATATGATCCGGGATGAAGAAGTGATCGGTGATATCCTGAGGGCAGGTGGCATAAAAGAGGGGGCAAATGTCCTGGATGTAGCCTGTGGAACAGGAGTGCTCATGCCGGACTATCTGAGATGCGGGGTGTCTGCGGTGCTGGGGGTTGATATCAGCCCGGGGATGATATCGGTGGCACAAGAGAAGTTTCATGATCCGCGCATTCGATTTGTCTGCGATGATATATATACGGTGGACATTTCGGAATCCTTTGACTGTATTATGGTGTACAATGCATTTCCACACTTCGGAGATCCGAAGGGACTCATCCACCGGCTGGCCGGTCTCTTGTCCGAGGGTGGAACGCTGACGGTGGCTCATGGAATGAGCAGAGAGAGAATCAACCATCATCACTCGGGGGCTGCTTCTCACGTGTCACAGGAGCTGATGGAAGCAGATGCACTGGCCAGAGTATTTTCGGAGCATCTTACTGTGACAAAGTGCCTTTCGGATGAGCGGATGTATCTGGTGACGGGGCGCAAAACACAATAAAAAAGACGATCCGCAAGGAAGATATGGAGGCTTAGAAAAATGAAACGGAAATCAATCATTAGTATTGTATTGGTGCTGGCGCTTGTGCTGGGACTGGTTCAGGGAACAATCACATACACCACGACAGCCCGGGCACAGAGTGAAAAAAAGATTGTTATTCTTTATACGGCAAATCTGAGAGGAGATATTTCAAAATTGGCAAAGATATCTGCCGTGAAGAAAAGATGTGAGGAAGATGGCAATGCGGTTGTCAAACTGGTCGATGTGGGCAATTATCTACAGGGGACGCAGTATGCATCTTATGATTTGGGGGCATCGTATGTGAGATTGATGAAACAGACCGGATATGATGTTCTGGGAATTGGAAGATATGATGTGCAGTTTGGAGATGGCAAACTCGGAAGTGCCAATCATGGCGATGAGATCTCGTACGGCTCGCTCGGAGATCTCGTTCAAAGCAATGAGATGATACTTCTTTCCTCGAACCTAACGGATGCTGGAAAGATGGATCAATATGTGAAGGGTTGTCAGTCGTCTTATGAAATTACAGATGGCGATTACAAAGCCGGACTGTTTTTACTCTCTTCGGAGGAAGTTGTCGATGATTCAGTCCTGAGCGGAATAACGGTTGAGGATGTCGACGAATCCGCAGCAGAGAAAATGGAAGAACTCAAAAAAACAGAGGACACCGTGATTGGACTGTCAAACGCACAGACAGACGCAGAGCATGTTTTGTCAGTGACACCGGATCAGGGGTTTGTCTTTGGAAAAATTATCATTTATGAGGAATCGGGTGAGGCGGATTACGATGTGATCTCGCTGGATGATGAGACACAGGATGAAGAGACAGCTTCTCTTGTGGAGGAATACAAGGAACAGGTGGATGAGGTATATGGCACAACGGTTGACCGGTCCGAGGTTGTTTTGAATGGAGATCAAAACGACGTCCGGAGCAAAGAGACGAATCTGGGAGACTTTTGGTGCGATGCTCTTCGCTGGTATGCCACATCCGGCAAAATAGCCGATGCCTTTAGTGAGGAGTATAAACAGAGCGGTCATACATCGATTGCGGTTCCCGACGAAAATGTAGTGGCGGTCTGGAATGGCGGAAATTTAAGGAATTATCTGAATGAGGGAGCAGTGGTGGATACGGATATCTATCGCATTCTGCCATTTAAGAATAAAGTATCGGTTGCCTATGTGACCGGTGCCCAGCTTCTGGAAATGTTAGAGGCATCCACACAGTTTATCGATTCAAAGGATTCGGTCGATCCCGGCTTTTTATCGGTCAGTGGAATTGAGTACACGATAAATGCCTATGAGACCTATGATAAGGGAGAGGAGACGTTAAAGGACGGTGATTACACCTACTGTAAAGCAAAATCCATCAAGAAAGTGTCCATCCAAAAGATCAATGGCAATCCGCTTAAGGAAGGGGACTACTATGCGGTTATTACCAGCAATATGTATGCCGGAGGTAAGTTGAATTCCGGTTATGTGATGCTGAACAAAGCGCAGACGGATGAATATTATAGTACAGATACGACGATGGCAGTTCGGGATGCCGTACGTATGTATGTCAGCGATGAGACCGGACTGGGTGGTACGATTTCCAATCAGTATGTGGATACAAAGGGGAGAATCACCATTCACTATGACCGTCCATCGGAGGATCCGCTGCCGAAAGAGACAGAGGCAACCATGACACCTTCACCGACTCAGACACCAGTTCCGGTCACGACGTCTGCACCGGCATCCACTCCGACACCGGTACCGGATCAGGTATCAAAAGAGACGAAAAAAACAGCGAAGAATCCTGGGAGAGTCGTGATAAAATCGGCAAAGAGCAAGAAAAAGAAAAAAGTGACGATCAAGTGGAAAAAGGTAAAAGGTGCGGATGGTTATGTGATCTATCAAAAACAGACATCCGGCAAAAAAATAAAATACAAAAAATGTGCGGTTATCAAAGGCGGCAAACTCAGTTACACGGTTTCGAAATTAAAATCCGGGAAAAAATACAAATTTGTGATGCGTGCCTATGTACAGAGCGCAAAGCGAAAAACATACAGTAAAAAATATTCCAAAGTGGTATCGGTAACATGTAAGTAGCGGGTAAGGAGAAGATGAGGAAGGCAGAAGTTTTAGAAGAAGTATTGAGTGAAGTTGAAAAAGTGGTCATAGGCAAGCGTTCGGTCGTCGAGAAGGTCATGATGGCGATTTTGGCAAAAGGAAACATTCTTTTGGATGACGTGCCGGGTGTTGGAAAGACGACGCTTGCGATGGCGATTGGAAAGACACTGGGGCTGGCGTACAAGCGGCTCCAGTTTACTCCGGATGTTTTGCCATCGGATATCGTTGGATTTTCGATTTATGATAAAGAGACCGCAAGTCTGACTTATATGCCGGGGGTCATTCATCAGGCAAATCTATTGCTGGGAGATGAGATCAACCGGACTTCCAGCAAAACGCAGTCAGCTCTTTTAGAGGCGATGGAAGAAGGACAGGTGACCGTCGATGGACAGACACATCCGCTAAAGAATCCATTTATTGTCATTGCGACGCAAAATCATGTGGGGACTGCGGGGACACAGATGCTGCCCCATGCACAAATGGATCGTTTTCTGATCAAAATCAGCATTGGATATCCGGATCTGAAGAGTCAGATGGATATCATACGAGAGGGCGGTGGCCAAAATCAGTTAAAGAACATAGAGCCACTGATGAATACTGAGGATGTCCTCTCTATGCAGGAAGAGGTAGAGAGGATTTTTATGAAAGAATCCGTGGTGGAATATATCGCAAAGCTCACGTCAGCCTCCAGGGATTGTGAGTGGATTGAATTGGGACTTGGACCAAGAGGGGCGCTGGCAGTGAGTCGAATGTCCAAGGCATGTGCGTATCTTCATGGGAGAGATTATGTGATTCCGGAGGATGTTCAGGAAGTGTTTTTTGATGTCACTGCTCATCGAATCCGGTTGAGCCGCAGGGCCAAAATTGAACAGTGTTCGATTGAACAGGCGCTCATGCAGGTGATACAAAAAGTGAAGGTTCCGGATATGGAAGGGATGGAATAGATGGGGAGAAACAGGGCGGTATATCTCGGACTGCTGGCAGTGGTCCTCGCAACTTATGTTTTTGCCAATGAGCCGGGTGTTCTGACCGTGGCAGTCTGGATGGCGGCAGTCTGGATGCTCTCTTTGCCCTACTGTTTTTTTGCCGCAAAAAAAACGAAGATAAGGTTGTTTTTGGAGAGGAACGATCCCTTCGAATATGGATATGAAATCGCTTACCGGGGCTGGCTTCCCATCGTCAGTGTAAAAATTTTTACAGAGATTTTGAATGTATATACGGGAGAAAAACTTGTAGAGCTACAAGTGAGCGCAGCCGGAAAGAAAAAGCCGGTAAGGATAAACAAAAGAGTAGAGGGAGAATTTTGTGGCTGTATCCAGATCCAGATTCAGAATATCAGCATAACCGACCCTCTGGGACTGTGGAATATTTCGGTGGAGCCGGAACCACAGTTTTGGCAAAAAAGTTATGTGGTGATGCCGGATTATTTTTCGATAGAGACGGTGCTGGAAGAGGATGTTACGGCTATGATCGACAGTGAAAACTATTCCATGTATTATCCCGGCAATGATCCGGGAGAGACATTTGCGATTCGTGAATATGTCCCGGGCGATCCGATTAAAAAGATACACTGGAAGCTTTCTCAGAAGACGGATAAACTTCTGGTTCGTGAGTTTGGCAGACCGGTTGTGGATGAGACGCTTCTCTTATTTGAAAATCGGATCGTGGATCCATCGGTCATGTGCAGTCCGGCTCAAAAAGATGCCCTGGCGCGTCTGTTGTACTCCATGGGGAATTCTTTGCTGACGGATCAACACCGGTTTACGGTCGGCTATTACGACGGAGTTGGTGAGGAGATGAGGATCTGTCCCGTTGCCGAAAAAGAGGAGTGGGATGACAGGATCCGGCAGATTCTCCGGTGTTCCTTTACACAGGGAGATACAACGGTTGCCGGTGCCTATATGACGGGACGGGATGTCTGTTCGTATTCCCATGTGGCAGTTCTTTGTGCTTATACGTTTCCGGATTATGCCATGCTGTATAACGACAACCGGGTCACGGTTTTTGTGGCAGAGGATGATGGGGCGACAAAGGAGACGATGAGTGAGCAGGTGTACCGGGTAGATTTTAGCATCGATCAGATGAAGATGGATCTGGCGCAAGTGTCTCTGTGAATGGATGTGAGTGTATGATTACAAAAATGAGCAAAAAAAATAACGGGGCTTCTGCAAAGAGATCGGATCTGCTCCTTTTTTTTCTGACGGAGAGCATCCTCTATTTTTCATTGTTATCAGGACTTTTGAGTCTGGCAGGCAAAGATTCGTATATCATCCTGACACTGGCAGGAATCTTTTTGTTCGCAGTAGAAAATGTGTTTCTTCTCTCGAAAAAAAGGCGCACCATCTTTCATGGTTGTGTGGCGGTGGCCGGTGTGATTCTTTTGCTGGTGAGACAAAATACTCTTTACAACGGAGGAAAAATTTTTATCAATGCACTGTTTTTAAAAAGTGAAGAGATGGGTGCCTATGAGTACGATTATTTTTCCATCTCTACAACACCAAATGAACAGGAGATGGCTTTGCTCTGGTTCCTTGTTTTGGCAGCTGTGATTCTGGCGGTGATCGTTTCTGAACTGTTATGGCTCCGATATCGTCTGGCGATCGGGATCGTGGTTGTCTTGTTTCTCTTGACCGAGGTGTATTTTGGTGTATTTGCAAAGCCAGTATGTCATCTTCTCTTATTGGCGGGAATCGTCATTCGGATGTGTATGTGCTATACAGAAGCAATGGTTCAGGCAGATTCTATGCGATGGTATGCCATCATGACAGGGATGACGCTGCTTGTTATATGTGGTGTTGTTATTTTCTTTACGGCAAATGAGAAAAATGAATGGCTGAGTCAACGCACAGAGCAATGGAGAGATGACTGGGAGCCCAAGGTAGTACAAAACCGTTCCAATCCGATTCCCCAGGGGGAAAAAGCGGGACAGCAGGTTTTCGATGATGACAAAGGATCTACCGGAAAAAATAATTCTCAGGGCGATGGACACGGGACAGGGATGGGCCGTGGAGAGTGGCAGCAGGCCCTCTCAAAAAGAATTGCCGGCATTGTATCCGATCCGGTTCCATGGGGAAGGATTTTGGGTCTGTTTCTTTTCGCTGCGGTGCTTTTTTATTTTTTGTACAAGATAGGAAGGCGATCCTGTGCCGTACGCAAAAGACAGAAATTATTTTCAGGAGAAATCAACCAAGAGATCTGCTGCCATATGTTCCGTTTTCTGATGTCATGTATGTTTTGCTGTGGGCTTCCAAAAGAAAACCGGACGTACAGCGCGTGTAAGGATAAGATAAGAGAGCGCTGGGAGGATGGTTGTGCGGATTATCAAAAAGCATTGGAGTTGTGGCATCGGTCCGCGTATCGCAATCAGCCGATTCCCGATGCAGAAGTTTTGTGGTTGAGAGATTATGTTTTTAAGATGAGAAAAAAAATCATTTCTGAGTTGAATATAAAACAGAAATGGGATCTGTATATGAAGTATTATCTTTGATGAGTGAGATGCTTGGGAAAAGAGGTGAGAACAGGGATGCAAAAATATCGTTCATGGGCTGTGTGCTGTGTGCTCTTAACACTGCTTCTTTTTATGAGTGGATGTCGAAGAAGAGTAGTTGCGGGACCACAGGAAAATTTAAGTGAGAGATACCATGAAAATGTATCCGTAACGGTTCACCAACAAGAACAAAAGACAGAAATAGAAACAAAACAAAAGGCACCCGAAGAGACATCGGAAAAAAAGAAGACTGAACCGGGAAAACGGCAGGAAAAACAGGTAAAAAATGAATCCGCGGAGACGACCGGTTCATCTGTGGATTCGTCGAAAACCAAAAAAGAAGAATATGCTGCTAAAAAAAAGATGACAGAAAATAAAGAACAATCAAACAGAGAATCCCATTCACAAAAGACCGATGAACAGAAAGATCAGAATCAAATGACATCGCAGCAGGATTTTTCGAAAAACGATCCGGACGATTCACAAAAAGATACACAGGAGAACTCTGAGCCGGATGAGGCACCCAGACAGACTCCCTCTTCTGAGCAGTCCTCCGATGGTATGGAAAAGGAATTTGGAATTATTATGGATCATTACCGGCATGATTTTGTGAGCCGGATGACGATCTATCCCTGTCAGTATCTGACTGTCTATTATGAGACAAAAGAGGATTACAGGACGGTCAATGCATCGTTTGAGGAACATCGTCTGATTTATGATGCGGCGGCAGAAAATATTGCATCGGATCTCGGCAAAGAATTTCTTTCTGTTGATACCGGATGGCTTCAGAAAAAAGAACCGGAGTATATAATTAAATGTGTGGATGCGTCCGTTCTTGGCCGTGAGGTTCCGGATACGCAGGCGGCTGCAGAACTGCTAAGCCGGATTCAGGCGCGGGAGGGATGGGATCAGATTCAGGCGGTAAAAGAGGGACATATCCTGCTCGTGTCCGAAGAGCTGTTACAGAGCGAAGCGGGAAAGATGATGTTTAAATATTATGTGGCAGGTGCCCTTCATCCGGAGCTGTTTACACAGATAAAGTGGGAGGAGACACAAAAAGAGCTGTTGGGAGAGAGTGGTGTTTATGCATACCCGTGAGAACAAAGAAAAAAGAGATGCCGTGATGATCTGTGCAAAATCACTGGACTTTTCGTATTCTCATCTGGAAAATGAAAAACAATTATCGGATATCTGTCTGCGTGTGAAAGAGGGAGAGATGATTGCGATACTGGGAAAAAACGGGAGTGGAAAGTCTACCTTGCTGCGCCAACTGTGTTGTCTTTTTCCTGTCCAGGCAGGAGAGTTGTATGTTGCCGGCATGGATGCGAGGCAAACGAAAAACGCAAGAAAAATTCGCAGACTTTGTGGAATGGTGTTTCAAAATCCGGATAATCAGTTTGTATCCAGTGTCGTTGAGGAGGATATTCGTTTTGGCTTAGAAAACTATCAAACCGATTCCGAAAAGATTGAACATAGAATCAAAGAGGTGCTAAAACAGGTAGATATGAGCGGCTGTGAGACGATGTCGACCCATCAGTTATCCGGGGGACAAAAGCAGAGGATTGCCATTGCCGGTGTGATGGCAGTGAGGCCTGAGATTCTGTTTTTAGATGAAGTGACATCCATGCTGGATACACCGGGCAAAAGAGATGTCTGGCGGATTATAGAACGAATCAGAGATGCGGGACATACGATTTTGTATGTGACACAGGATGTCGAAGAGGCAGTGAGGGCGGACCGGATCCTGGTGATGGAAAGAGGGAAAATCTTATGCGAGGGAAGTCCTGAAAAAGTTCTCACAGATTATGACGGATTGATTCGAATGGGACTGCTGCCCACGTTTGCGGGACGGATTGGACAGAGACTTGAGGCGGAGGGGATTCTCCTAAAGCAATCTCTGTATGATTTTGAAAAAAGTATCGATTATCTTCGGCAGGATGAACGTGCGAATGCTGTTTTTTGGCATTTGTGCAAAAAGGAATCCGGATACCTTCGACAAATCTATGAGGGAATTCGGTCTGAGGGCTCTTGTGAAGAGAAAGCGAAAGAGGATGGGATGATAGATTCGAAGATTCTTCGACTGGAAAACACCACCTACTCCTATCAGGATGGAGCCGGAGAGTCCAGTGTCCAAAATGCGGTTTCGGATGTGTGTGTGTCGGTTGGCAGGGGGGAGTTTGTTGGCGTGACGGGAAAGACGGGGTGTGGAAAAACCACGCTGCTTCAGATTCTGTCGGGGCTGATAAAACCGGATGAGGGAACCGTGTTTTTTGACGGGGAAAACATCCATCAAAAAAAGTTTGATCCGATGGCAATGAGAAAAGCGCTGGGAGTTGTCTTTCAATTTCCGGAGTACCAATTGTTTGAGAAAACAGTCGAGGAGGATGTGGGATTCGGACTGGACAATCTTGGCTTTGATGACAGAGAAAAGGCGCAGAGCGTTCAGAGGGCCCTGACACAGGTGGGATTTGACTTTGAGAAGATTAGGAAGAGAATTCCGGCTACCCTGTCAGGAGGAGAAAAGCGAAGAGTGGCGCTTGCCGGAGCACTTGCCAAGCAGCCGGAAGTATTGATGTTAGATGAACCTATTGCCGGACTTGATCCTGGTATGCGGGAAATCTTCATGGGGAAACTGACCGATTTTTGCAGGCAGGGAGGATCCGTTGTTGTCATTTCGCATGATCTTGACTGTCTGATGCAGTATGTATCCAGAATCATCTATATGAATCGGGGAGAGATCGCATTTGACGGTTCCATCCGGGAATATGTCCGGTGGCAAAAAAATCATCCGGATGTGGGGGAGAGAGGTAAATGGCAGACACTGATGGAGCAACTGATGAGAGGAAGATAAATTGACAATGAAACAATCACCGGCCGGAATGTACCTGCATAGCAATTCAAAACTACACCGTATGAATGCACAGATCAAGTTACTTTTGTTGCTGCTCTTTCTTGTGTGCACTCTTATTTCGCGATCACCGGTTTCGTTTGCACTCTTATTGACATGCCTTTTGATTGGTGTTAAAATCTCAGAGTTGCCGGCGAGACAGATTTTTGGTGCTGTGATTCATCTGAGATGGTTTTTTTTATTTATCTTTATAATGAATGTGTTTTTTTATGATGGAGGGCGCTCCGGTGGTATGATCGCTCTCTCGTGGAATGGCGTGGGGCAGGCAATCCGGGTTGTGATGATGACGGCCTTTGTTCTTATGGCAGGAAGTTTGTACACATCAACGACACCACCCATTCGCATTGTCCACTCAATGCAGTGGATTCTGTCACCGCTTCGCCATGTCCGGGTTCCCATTCGGCAGATTGCCCTGATTTTTTCCGCTGCGATGCAGTTTATCCCGATTTTATATGAGGAGGCTGACCGAATAAAAAAAGCCCAGATTGCAAGGGGAGCAGGCTGGGAACAGAGAGGATTGATTCGCAGGGCAATGGGGATTCTTTCTCTGGTGCTGCCCGTGTTTGTTGTGGCATTTCGCCGGGCGGATGAGCTTGCGCTTGCCATGGAGAGCCGTGGTTATATGGCGGGAGATTCGTCTGGGTCTTTTGTCCGGGCCGGGTTCTCGCGAAGGAATCTGACTGTGGTGTTCAGTGGCTTTGCCGTTTTAGGATTCATCCTCTGTCTTGAGTTATTATGGAAGAAAATTGTTGTGATATAAGGGAGGACGGAATATGTCAGTCACAAAAAAATCTATGTTGACAGCCGTTTGTCTGGCGCTTTGTGTGGTGCTGCCGCAGGCATTTCACTCGATTCCCAATGCCGGAGTGATTTATTGTCCGATTCATATTCCGATTTTGCTCTGTGGTCTGATCTGCGGATGGAAATACGGACTGTTGTGTGGAGTGGCGGGACCGCTGTTTTCGTCTCTTTTTACAGGGATGCCTTCATTTGTGTACCTGCCTCAGATGATGATTGAGTGCGGGATATATGGAATGGTTGCCGGGATGGATTTATTTCCTATGATAAAGTCGAAGTGGAGAAGATACCTCCGCTTGATTGTGGCGATGGTTTGTGGTAGAGTGGTATCGGGAATTGTCAGGGCTCTCATCTTTGCCCCGGGAGAGTATTCCATAAAGCTGTGGGCGACGGGATATTTTCTTAAAAGCCTGCCGGGAATTGTGATACAGCTGGTTGTGATTCCTGCGATCGTGTCCGTACTGGTGAGGTCTGCACTCATTCCGGGGGAGGACGATACAACCGGGCAGTCATGACGATTGTCAGAGATAAAAAAGAAATGAGGAGAGACATGAATATATTAGTCATTGATGCACAGGGGGGAGGATTGGGAAAACAGATCATCACGATGATCAAAAAAGAACTTCCGGATGAATGGATCACTGCGATCGGAACCAATGCCACGGCAACGGCCACGATGTTAAAGGCAGGGGCGAATGAAGTGGCCACCGGTGAGAATTCCGTGGTGGTAGCCTGCCGGAAAGCAGATGTGATCATCGGGCCAATCGGAATCATCATTGCAGATGCTATGCTGGGAGAGATCACAGCGACGATGGCAAGTGCGGTTGCCCGGTCGAGAGCGAAGAGAATCTTTATACCATTTCGAAATTGTGACAATTATATTGCCGGAGTCAGTGATTTTAACACCGGAAAACTGATCATGGATGCGATGGAAAAATTGAGGGAAATTCAAAAATCAAAATTATAACCAAATTTTTCTTGCATTTTAAAATTCCCTATGATATACTTGTAAACGGACTTTTTTGAAAG
>ONNE01000179.1 GCA_900319095.1 uncultured Eubacteriales bacterium
ATTGTTCTCATCAAGCTTAAGTGTAAGGGCAATCTTGGTATCTGCAATATCCTTGATCTTAACGTTTACTTTGTCTCCCACTTTAAACAGCTTTTTAGGATCATCCACACGGCCCCATGACATCTCAGAAATATGAAGAAGTCCATCCGCTCCTCCGAGATCAATGAATGCGCCGAAATCAGTCAGGTTCTTAACCGTACCCTCAATCATCATGCCGACTTCAATCCGTGCCATCAGTTCTTCCTGCATCTTTTTCTTCTTCTCAACGATCAGCTGCTTGCGGTCACCAATGATTCTCCTCTTGTGAGGATTGAACTCAGTGAGAACAAACTCGATCTCCTGATCCTGATACTTGCCAAGATCTCTCTCATATGTATCTGAAACGAGGCTTGCCGGAACGAACACGCGTCCCTCACCATAAGCGACACTTAAGCCTCCCTTGAGAACAGCAACCACCTTTCCGGTGAGAACTTCCTGCTTCTCAAATGCCTCTTCAAACACCTTATTCATCTTGTCTTGCTGTAATCTCTTGTATGTGAGGAGTACCTGTCCCTCACCATCATTTACTTTCAAGACTTTGACCGTCATCTTGTCGTCTTTTTTGACAACTTCTGTCAGGTCAACATCAGCATTGTTACTATATTCGTTCTTAGTCAAGATACCGTCTGATTTATATCCGATATTCAAGATAATCTCATTGTCCTTAACATCAATGACTGTCCCTTCTACAACCTCACCATTGTGGATTGTTTTTAACGAATCCTCTAACAATTCTTCAAAACTTGCTTCTGACATGCCCTTAGAACCTCCTGTATAATGTTATTTGGGGTAGATGCCCCTGCAGTAATGCCTAGGCTCGCATATGAATGGAGCGGAATCGTACTCAATTCATCTGCTGTCTGTATAAAAAAAGTGTTTTCACACTGATTTTTACATATCTCATATAACTTGCGTGAATTCGAACTATGTCTGCCTCCGATCACAATCATCGCCTCGGAGCGCCCGGCCAGTTCTTCCGCTTCTTTCTGCCGGGTAGATGTCGCATTGCATATAGTGTTCACATCATATATATAATAACCTTTTTTTTCAATAATTTCAACTAATTCTTGAAATTTTTTGTAATTAAATGTCGTTTGTGCAACGATACAAATTTTTTGTTCCGGATGTTCCAGCGAAAACGCCTGTGCCTGCTCACGGTTTTCTATGACACTCCCTCTTTTCCCGGTCCATCCCAAAATGCCCTGCACTTCCGGGTGCGTTCTTGTCCCGACAATGAGAATCTGATATCCCTTCTCACTGTATTCCTGAACGATCTTATGAATTTTTTTCACGAAGGGACAGGTGGCATCCTCATAGGAGATTCCTCTCTTTTCAAGTTCGTCAATAATCTCTTTGGACACTCCGTGTGAGCGAATGACCGCCACCATGGAATTGTCCTTTATCTCACCGGGATGATCCACGACCACGACCCCTTTTTTTTCAAGATCGTTTACCACCTGCTCATTGTGAATGATCGGTCCCAGCGTACACACGGAGTCCGGTTTTGACTTGGCAAGCTGATATACGGTATCAACCGCGCGCTCAACACCAAAACAAAAACCCGCACTTTTTGCCACTTCTATTTTCAATTATGATTCTCACTTTCTTTTTTCTTGGCGATCTCTATAATCGCATCGACCACCTGTGGAATTGTCAGATCGGACGAATCTACGAGAACGGCATCCTCAGCCTGACGCAAAGGGGCAATTTCCCGGTTCATGTCCTGCTCATCCCTCGCGATAATATCCTGTTCGATCGCATCCAGATCACAGTCCTCTCCCCGATCTCTCAATTCTTTATATCGACGCTCTGCGCGAACTCTTGAACTGGCGGTCAGATAAATTTTGGTCTCAGCATCCGGCAGAACAACCGTGCCGATGTCCCTTCCGTCCATGATGACATCCTTTTCACTCGCAATCTTTCTTTGCAATTCTAATAATTTTGTCCGGATGGCACCGTATCGGGCCACCACGGAGGCATTTTTCCCAATCTGCTCCTGACGGATCACCGATGAGACATCTTCCCCGTTTAAAAGGATTTTTTGCTCGCCGTCCTCATACTGCAGCCGGATGTCAATTTTGTCACAGTTTTCATTGACCAGTGCCTCGTTTTCTACATCCACACCATTCTGGAAGAAAAAATATGCCATGGCACGAAACATCGCTCCCGTATCCACATAGACATAATTCATTTTTTTTGCCACCAATTTGGCGATTGAACTTTTGCCGGCTCCTGCCGGCCCATCTACCGCGATTTTCATAATAAAACCTCTTTTCTATGTTTTTTACAATGTCGCCCGGACTGTCCGGTTTCGATCATGAGCCGGCAGCCGCGCTGACTCCCGCCAGATATCCGGTCGACCATGCAATCTGCAGATTAAAGCCCCCGGTGAGAGCATCGACATCCAACATTTCTCCCGTCATATATAATCCTGAAACCTGTCTGGATTCCATCGTCGACGGATCCACCTCATTCACGCTCACCCCTCCCCGGGTAATGATCGCCTCATCGATTTTTCGGAGTCCCGTCATGGTCAGACAAAAATCTTTCATCCCCCGGCAGAGGATCCGTCTGTCTTCTTTGGTCATCTGATTTGCTTTTTTGTGCGGGTCAATCCCCCATCGTGAGAGAAGAACCCGGACGATTTTTTCCGGGAGAAAGGCGCGGACAATTTTTTTGATCTCAGCGTTTTGCATCTCTTCTCTTTTTTTCAGAATTTCTCCCGCCAGTTTCTCCTCATCCAGCCACGGTTTAAAATCCACATGAAGATACAGCGGCTTTCCTGTCCGGCTCCCATTTAGAATCCGGTCTCCCAGCCGGCTGCTTGCCGACAAAATCACAGGGCCACTCACCCCAAAATGCGTAAACAGTAGTTCTCCGCTCTCATCAAAGATCCTTTTTTTTGCCTCTCTCTCCCCGGTCACGGTAAGACGGCACAAGTGACAGGATACCCCCTGCAAAAGAGCGATGTCTTTTTCAGCGGTCTCAATCCCTGTGAGTCCGGGGCGCAGATCGGTGATGGTATGTCCCAATCGCTGTGCAATTTTAAGTCCGTCCCCGCTCGCACCCGTTCCTGGATATGACACACCGCCCGTCGCCATGATGACTCGATCGGCATTCTTTTTTGTGCCATCTGCCAACCGGACTCCTGTCACGACCGGACGGTTCTCTTGTCCGGTCCCGGTGAGAATGGATTCAACTTTTTGATTTAAACAAATGTTGACTCCCAGCCTCTGACACTCATGCTCCAATGCCCGGATCACATCCGATGATTTATCTGAGAGCGGAAAGACCCGGTTTCCTCTCTCGGTCTTGGTCTTTAATCCCAGCTCCTCAAAAAATTGTACCGTATCCTGATTGCTGAATGTATAGATTGCGCTGTATAAAAATTTTTTGTTGCTGACCACAAAATCAAAAAAATCGGAAACATCACAGGCATTCGTCAGATTGCACCGTCCCTTG
>ONNE01000046.1 GCA_900319095.1 uncultured Eubacteriales bacterium
ACTTTCCACAAACTGTCGTGCAAGAGAGGGGAGCTCTCTGATCGATGTGGTCAGATTCAGTGAATCATGAATTGCCAGATAGCGGTTGAGCATGGCCCCGATAAAAATGATATTGATGCAGAAATACAGCCAGATCATCATCAGAACAATCATGGTAAGGCTTCCATACAGGGAGAAGGACGAACCATAGGAGTCGATGTAGAAAGAATAGAGATAGGAAAAAACAATCCACAAAAAAGCGGTCAGCCCGGCTCCCGGCAGTTCGTTGCGAAAAGTCGTTTTATGGTTGGGGATAAACCGATACATCAAAAGAAAATATAGCGTGAGAATCAGGTAGGATACAGCAGATCGCAGAATAAACACAATGGCATTCAGATAGGACAAAAGAGGGAAAATTCCGGTCAGCCAGTATACAATCTGATTGCCGTAGACAAGGAGAATGAGGCTGGTAATGATCATCACGGTAAAAACAATGGTGTAAAAAATCGATTCCAGACGGCAAATAAAAAGATCTCTTTGTCTCTTTGACTCATAGATGGTGTCCAATTCAAAGGCGATGCCGGAAAATCCCTTCGATCCGGCCCACAGGGTTCCGATCACTGTGAGGGAGAGGAGCGTGCCGGAGGAGGAATAGACCTCTTCCATAATGCGGACGAAGAAATTCTGTAATCTGCTGGGAATAAACGTCTGAATCGTAGTCAGTACATAGTCCTCTGTGAGCGGGGTATAGCTCAAAAAAGTAATTAAAAACATTAAAAAAGGAATCAGAGACGCAAAAATAAAAAATGCAACGTGGGCAGCGTGAACCGATATGCGGTCGCTGCCAAATTTTTGAAAAAACCAGATAAAAAGGTTTGAAGATGTATCCTTGTTTTCGTTCATGGATTTCCTCCGTTTACATAATCTACCTATTATCAGTATATCGAAAAAAGCATTCATTATCAACTATTGAAAAAAATTATTGATAGCGGAATTGATTTTCGCTTTTCTTTGGTATAAAATGGGAATTCGTAGGAGGAAAGTACAATGAAGAAAAAAGCAATGGATCTTGTAATGTTGGTTTTGAGTGTTTTATTGTCCGGTGGGGTAATGACGGTATTTCGTGCCTGTTCGCCAAAGGAGGACGGCACCTGGATGCACTGTCATCATGCACAGATGATTGTATTTTGTCTGGGAGTGGTCTTGACAGTGCTTACCATTGTCTCGATGTTTATCCAAAATCAAAAGATAAAAATGTGGTTAAAGATCGTGACGGGACTTGTGTGCGTGGCAGCGATGCTCGTTCCCGGTACGCTTGTAAAAATGTGCATGATGAATGACATGAGGTGTCACTCCGTGATGAAACCGTTTGTCTGGGTTTTGGGCGGATTGCTTCTGCTTGCTTCGGTGTTTTGTGTCGTACAGATCTGCCTGAGTAAAGAGAAATAATAAGTAAAAAAGTATTTTTATGTTGGTGCTAAGAAAAATGGGACATTGTGCCGATATATAATTCATAAAGGTGAAGATGACAGGCGGGGATTTTTTCCCGCCATTTGTTATATGACCACGAAAAAAATAGGGAGAGGAGAATAGTTGTATGAAAAAAGTTGTGATAGGAGTACTGATTTTTATGGCCTGTTTTGTCCTGATGAGGGAGAGTGCGCAGGCTCAAGTGGTTGCGACGGGAGAATGCGGTGATGAGAATTCGTCGTTGACGTGGACCTACGAAGACGATGATACCCTTACAATTCGTGGGACGGGATACATGAAAAATTTTGGCTATTTTTCCCGGATGCCATGGTATTCTTATAACAGGAAAACAAAACATATTGTCATAGAAGATGGAGTAAAGAGTATTTGCCGGGAAGCATTTTGTTATTTCACTGTGCTGGAGGATGTCACGATTGCAGACAGTGTGGAGACGATGGGAGACGCAGCGTTTATGGCATGCGGAATGCTCAGCAGTTACGATTGTTGATTCAGTCACAAGAGGAAGTAAAAAGTATAAGACCAAAAAGATTCTTGCGAATGCCTGTCAGGGTAAAAAAATTCAAAAGATAAAGATTCAGGCAGCCGGCATCACACAGATTGGGAAGAATGCTTTTCGAAAGGTATCGCCAAAGGCTCAATTTATTATTGTCAAAAAAGGATATAAATCCTTGAAAAAAAAATTAAAAAACAAAAAAACCGGATATAAGAACACATGGATTATAAAAAAGAACCGGTCCGGATGATATTATCACAATATTTTACCTTGAATAGAAGATAAAAAGTCCGTAAGCAGGGATAATACCTCAAATAAAATATTTTTTGCGTAAAATTCATATAGTAAGATGAAATCATAAATATTTTTTGAGGTGCAATTGTAATGAAGAAGATCATTGACAAAAAATCACTGGGAGTAAACGTAAAAAAGCAGAGACAGATGCAGCAGATTACGGTAGAAAAATTGTCTGAAAAGACAGGCATATCGACCTCTCATATAAAGAATATCGAGAGTGCTTCTACCAGTCCCAGTGCAGAGGCATTGGTTCATATTGCCAACGCGTTGGGTGTATCTTTGGATGTTTTATTGGAAGATTCTCTCACCGGAGAGGCGGGACGCCAGGCGAGGATGGGTGAGTACGCAATGTTGATGGATGATTGTACAGAAGATGAGCTGAGAATTGCAACCCGGACCATGGAGACATTATTAAGAGAATTGAGAAAATGCAGAGAGAAACAAAAAGATGAGAGGTAGCATATAAATATGCAGATTGTGATTTGCGATGATGATATGGCATTTTGTGAAAAAATTGAAGATTGTGTCGGACTTTATGCCAAAGAAAAGCAAATTGACATGAAGATCGACGTATTTTATCGGGCCGAGTCACTAATTAGAAAAATGGAGAATGGATTTTCTTTTGATGCCATTTTTCTCGATATTATGTTTCCGGAGATGAACGGTGTGGAGACGGGGCGAAAAATCCGTGCGCTCTTATATGAGCTGCCGATTGAGATTGTCTACATATCCGGGAGAACGGATTATTGCATGGATTTATTTGAAGTAGAACCCATGAATTTTCATATAAAACCGATACACAGGCGCGACATAGAAAGGGATCTGGACAAGATCGTGAGGAGACATTATGCCAATAGTATGTATATCTGCTATTATGATGAGATGACCCGGAAGACCGTTTGGCTGAGGGATGTCCAATATATTTCCACGGAAAACCGACGATTGATAGTCTATACGAATGACAGACAAAAGATTTCGATCAAGGGATCCTTGAACGAATTCTATAAGCGCTATCAATCGGAACAATTAGTGCGGTGCCATCGCTCATATCTGGTCAACTTTGCCTATGTTTCACGATATTTTAAAAATACATTGATTATGAAAGACGGGACGGAGATTCCCATTGGACGAAAATATCTGCAGGAAATCAAGCAGGGATGGAGTCGCTATGACATTGGTTTTTATTAACAGAACAGACAGAGATTACAAGCGGATGATTCGATTGACAAAAGAGAGTTGGCTGTGCTATCATTGAGGGAGCAGTAAACTCTTTTTTTTCATAAAAAAAGAGTTTTAATCGGATATAAAGGAGGATATCAATGAGTCGAAAATGCTGGATACCGGCATTCCTGTTTGTTTGCCTTTTATTGGGATTCGGATGGTGGGGAACCACAGCACAGGTCAAAGCGGTTTCTCCGGTAAAGAAGTGGGGGCAGCTATCCGTATCAGGAACCAATATTGTGAATCAGGATGGCAAAAAGGTTCAGCTGAAGGGGGTCAGCACCCATGGAATTGCATGGTTTCCACAGTATGTGAACAAATCCTGTTTTCAGAGCTTTAAAAAGATGGGAGCCAATACGATTCGGCTGGCTTTTTACAGTGATCCGAATGCCGGATATTCAAAAGATCTTTATGGCAAAGTTGAAGAGGGAGTGGATGCCGCGACCGAGCTTGGAATGTACGTGATTATTGACTGGCATATTTTGAGTGATGGGAATCCTAAAAAATATCAAAAGCAGGCGCTCAAGTTTTTTGACCATTTTGCCGGTAAATATGGAAAGCAAAAGAACATCTTATATGAAATCTGCAATGAGCCGAATGGCAATGTGACATGGGAAAAGGATATCCGTCCCTATGCCAACAAGGTAATTGCCAAGATCCGTAAATATGATAAGAAAAACATTATCATAGTGGGAACACCAACATGGTCACAGGATGTAGATGTCGTGGCAAAAAATCCGATTAAAAAGAAGAATCTGGTCTATACGCTGCATTTTTATGCAGCTACCCACAAGGACGATCTGAGAGCAAAGGTTAAGAGTGCCTATGAGTCGGGACTTCCGATGCTTGTGTCGGAGTTCAGTATCTGTGATGCCTCCGGAAATGGAAACCTGGATAAGAGCAGTGGCGCGAAATGGATGAAACTCTTAAAGCAATACAAGATCGGCTATGTGGCATGGAATGTGTCAAACAAAGCAGAGAGTTCTTCTCTGATCCAGTCCGGTTGCCAAAAGACCGGTGGATTCACAAAGTCAAATCTCACACCATCCGGAAAATGGATTGTGAGTCAATGGAAAAAATAAAGGAGACCAATAAGGAGGAAAAGAAATGAAAAAATGGTTATGGTCAGTTTCCGTTCTTGTGTTTTCGGCATTTGTCGGTCTGATGTTCCCGACCAGTGCCCACGCACAGGACAGAACCGTTACTTTTACAACGGAGAATTATCAGGGTGGAGTGGCAGTGCAGGAGGCACTGAATCTTCAGATGGGAGAGCGGCCTACTTATGACACACTGGTGATCAAGTTTGAGCCGGGAACATATCGGATGACCGAAAATTTTATTGTATATGGAAATACTACGTTTGAGGCGACTGGTGCGACGATTGAGTATGCCAGAGATAAGACAGCGACCGGTGACGGAAGACTTCCTTTGATTGCCAATTATTGTGTTGGAAAAAAAGGATATGAAGGTGCCGGAAATATCACGATCCATGGCGGCATCTGGGATTTTCAGGGAAAGAAGGGACAGGTGAACTACAATGTCTCTATGGAGGCGATTCGCCTGATGCATGGAAGTCATTTTACGATTTCAGATGCGACGATGCAGAATCTGTATCTGAGTCATTATCTGACGATAGAGGGTGTGTCAGATGTGTCGATTACGAACTGCACATTTAAGGATATGCAAAAGCCAAGTGCCAAGAAAGAGGCAATTCACATAGATATCATGCATAATGACAGTATGGCACCATCGAGCCAGGACAACACGATCTATGATGATACATTTTGTAACGATGTGACGATTTCCGGCTGTACTTTTTCCAATGTACCGCGAGGAGTCGGCACCCACATTGCCGTGGCTGGACTGTATCCTTCCAACATCAACATTTCGAACAATACATTTACAGACATGACGTATGAGGCAATCAAGGCATATCACTACAAGAATGTGACGATTGAAAACAATACGATCACGAATGCCGCATGCGGAATCAAGGCATATCTGTATGCGAGCCCGGATGATAATGATAAGGATGAGGAGGGTGATTCCAACTATCTGGATGCGCTGAAGGGAGCTGCGACCGAGGGAGTTCCGTCCAATCTGAATCTCTCAATCAAAAATAACACAATCCGGGGCATCAAAGACAGCAACATCGGATTTGGAATTCATGTTGTGGGAAATAAAGACCGGATTGTCAATGGCGCTGTCATCGAGGGAAACCGTGTGGCATCCAATGGTTCGATTTCCTCGAAACTGGCAGGAATCTATGTAAATTATGCAAATTCTGTCTCAGTTGCAAGCAACGTTTTGGAACAGTGTGGAGAGAGCGGTATTCTTCTTTCCGGTTCTTCGAATCTTACCGTGACGGGTAACACGGTGACGAAAGCTGCCAAAAACGGAATCCTGTCCCAGGATGGAAACACCGTGAATGTATCCTCGAATACGATTACTTCTGCCGGAGCGCACGGAGTCTATATGAAGCAGACAAATGGTGCGACGATTTCACAGAATACGATCGCCAAGGATAAGAGCGGTGCGATCTGTGCCGATAAATCCTGTCCGGCTGTTCAGATTACAAAGAATCAGATTACCTCATCCGGTAAAAACGCGATTTCGGTTCTGTCATCGCCAAAAGCTCTGATTCAGAATAATACAATTCAAACATCGAAAAACTTTGGTGTGTATTTGACAAAATCAAATTCCGCAAAGATTCAGAGCAACAAGGTAAAAGATACCGGAAGCACAGGAATTATCGCGCAGGATAGTACCAGTGTGAGTGTAAAGAAGAATACAGTCAACAAGACCGGTAAGTTTGGTATTTTAATGCAGAAGACAAAGAAGAGCTATGCAGTGAGCAATACGATTTTTGCAACGAAGAACTACTCCATTATCTACTCGAATAATTGCAAGAATAAGAGACTGAATCTTCGTTTCCAAAGAATTGTTGTCAAAAAAGGAAGTAAAGCAGTGACCGGACACACGACACCAAAACTGAAAGTGAGTGTCTCGGTAAATGACGGTAAGGCAAAGACGAAAAAAGTGCCAAAGAATGGGAACTTTTCGATCAAGACAAAGAAACTCAAAAAGGGAGCAAAAGTAAAAATTGTTCTCAAAGACAGTTGGGGCAATGTAGCGACAAAGACCTATAAGGCAAAGTAGGAGTGCAGGAATGAAAAAAATAAGAATGATATATGGCATGGTTTTTATCGCAAGTTTTCTTTTTGGGATGATTTCCTTTTATCAGAACAGTGAGGCGAAGGTGTTGGCGACGGATGTTTCGCAGGCATCGGATGGCTGTGTTCTGGTGGGGATTGAGGGATCTTATAAGGAAGATGCAAGTGACTATGTAAAGAGAGTCAATGAAATCCGTCAGGAAGCGTGTTCGAAGGGGTATCCGGATCCCAGAGATCCGTCCCGGGCGCTGACACAGGATGATTATGTTCCGATCCAGTGGTCAAAAGATTTGCAATATCTGGCACGGATCCGCGCGGCAGAGGCGATTGTCAATCCAAGCCATACCAGAACCAATGGAAAGAGCTGCTTTTCTGTGAAATCGCAAAATGATGTCTCCAGCAGTGGTGAGGTTCTTGCCTGGGGTGGTGACGGAATTTCACTGTGGTATGGAGAAAAGGCAGACTGGGTTTCTCAAAATGATAATGCTGTGACCGGGCATTATACGAGCATGATCAACCCGGGAAATATCTATATGGGAATTTCGTATTTTATCTCGGATTTTGGGTCATGGAGCAACTGCTATGCAGGAGAGTTTTCCTCTGCGGAAGGCCTGGATACGACACCGATGGGAAACGAAAAGAATATCATTCAGATAATCGAGGTATCCAAAGAGAAGATGGGTGGTTTCGCCATTTATTCATCGGATAATACGTATCGGATCAATAAAAAGAAATCAAAAGCATTGTCTCTCAAGGCACAAACAGATTATGATGGAAGTAAGTCACACGTCAATTATCTGGGAGAAGTGTCATGGTCCTCTTCCGACTCTTCCATTGCATCGATTGATGCGAAAGGAAAAGTCACCGGAAAGAAATATGGAACGGCTGTGATCCGGGCAGCCTATGACGGGACATCCGCCACAAAAAAAGTAACGGTACAGCCGGTGCTGAAAAATGTATATTTCACTTATGCATCGGGTGGAAAAAAGAAGATCCGTGTTTCGTGGAATAAGGGAAGTAAAGGAATCACCGGATACCAGATTCAGTATTCAACAAATTATTATTTTAAGAAAAACAAAAAGACACTGACCATCAAGGGGAGAAATAAAACAAGTAAAGTAATTAAGAAACTTAAGAAAAAGAAGTTGTACTATATCCGGATCCGTTCCTATATCAAAGATGGCAAGAATAAGTATTATTCTTCTTGGAATTTCAACGGAATGGTCTATACAAAATAAAAAAGATTCCCGTCATGAAAGAAAGTGGCGGGAATCTTTTTGCTTTTTTTATACATTATTCGACTGTCACGCTCTTGGCAAGATTTCTTGGCTGGTCAACATTCAATCCCTTTTCAACAGCGACATAATAGGCCAGGTATTGAAGGACAACTGCTGCAACGAACGGACTGAACAGGGGATCTGTCTCGGGAAGAACGATTTGATGATCGCACAGGGCGGCATCGACCGATGCGCCCTGTCCGGTGATCAAAATCACACGTGCACCACGGGAACGGACTTCCTGAACATTTGATATGATTTTGGCATAGACATCCGGCTGCGTGGCGAGAGCAATCACCGGTACGTTATCCGTAATGAGAGAGATCGTACCGTGTTTTAATTCTCCGGCGGCGTATGCCTCGGAGTGGATGTAACTAATTTCTTTTAATTTGAGCGATCCCTCACAGGATAATGCGTAATCCAATCCGCGTCCCAAAAAGAAGATGTCATCGGCCTTTGTGAGGCGGCGGGAGATACTCTCGATCTGATTGTCAAAATCCAAGACATTTTCCACGCGGTCGATGGTGAACATCATTTCGGACATATAGTGTTTGGCGGTCTCCTCTGAGATTTTTCCGGTGCAATAAGCCATGCGGAAGGCGATCAGATACATGACAGCGACCTGAACGCTGTAAGCTTTGGTGCTGGCGACTGCGATTTCCGGACCGGCATGGGTGTACAGCACATAATCACTCTCTCTTGCGATCGAAGATCCCTTTACATTCACAACGGAAAGGGTTTTGCAGCCGTGTTCTTTTCCCAGCCGTAAGGCAGCGATGGTATCGGCTGTCTCACCGGACTGCGAGATTGTGATCAACAGAGTTTTTTCGTCGATGATCGGGTTTTGGTACCGGAATTCGGATGCAATGTCAACCGTGACCGGAACCCGGCACAGGCGCTCGATCATATTTTTTCCCATGAGACCGGCATGCATTGCCGTTCCGCAGGCGGTGATGATGATGCGGTTAATGTCTTTGAAAATGTCATCACTGACACCATCGGTTGAAAAATCAGGAAGGCTGTTGACCATGCGGGGCTTGACCGTGTTTCGCAGAGCCTCCGGCTGCTCATGTATTTCTTTCATCATAAAATAGTCATAACCGCCCTTTTTGGCAGATGCCACATCCCAGCTGATGTGATGAATCTGTGGACCGTAGATAATGCCGTTATCATCGCGGACAATAATCTCGTCTTTCGTAATTTTGGCAATATGGCCCTCTTCGAGGACAAAGTATTGTTTGCTGTAACTGACAAGTGCTACCATATCCGATGCAATGATGGAACCTTCGTTCGTGTGGGCAGCCACAAGGGGACTGCCGTTGCGGACAGAATAGATTGTTTCCGGTATATCGGAAAACATAATACAAAACCCATATGCTCCCTTTAGCTTGCGCATTGCATTCCGGATAGCGAGTTCAGGATTTCCGCTATAACAGTCGTCAATGACCATAGCGGCAATTTCGGTATCGGTCTGAGAGACGGGGAGCTTTCCTTTTTTGGCGAGCTCTTCCTGTAATTCCTTGTAATTTTCGATGATACCATTGTGTATCAAAGTTACTTTTCCTGACGTGTGAGGATGTGAATTTGTGTCGGACACACCACCGTGAGTGGCCCATCTTGTGTGACCAATGCCACAGGTGGCAAGATCCTTTCCGGCCTCTTTGGTCACTTTCTCTCTGAGATTCGAAACCTTGCCGACCGTCTTGACTGTCTTAATGGAATCTTTGTTAAAATAAGCGATGCCGGCACTGTCGTAACCGCGGTACTCAAGAGTCTGCAATCCATTAATCAGTGCTCTTTTTGCATCTTTAACACCTACATAACCAATAATACCACACATAATAG
>ONNE01000097.1 GCA_900319095.1 uncultured Eubacteriales bacterium
CCGCCTTTGAGACTCCGCACTGGTGATTGAATGCGTACTCAATATTATTGATCATAATTGCAAACGGCCGCTTGTTTTCAACCGACGGCTCCACCCACTTGCCATTCAGTGAACTCTGCACTTTGCCCTCATGCGGATCCTTCGTCGGTGTCGGCAATGGTGTCTGCGCCGGCTCCTCGGATGCCGACTGTTCCACAACCTTTTTGTCGGATGTTTTGTTCTTTAAATAGGACGAGTACCCAAATGTCCCTGCCACGGACAAAAGAATCAGTGCTCCGACCACGATGGATGTTATCACAATGACTTTTTTTTTTTTTTTTTTCATGTATCTTTCTCCTTTTATCTTCTATCTGCTGATGCCCAATTGATTCATAATGTTTTTTTGATGTCTCTCCATCTCTTCTCTCTGCTCCGGTTCGATATGGTCATAGCCAAACAAGTGAAGCAGACTGTGTACAACCAGAAAGGAAAATTCTCTCCACTCCGAGTGACCATACTCCTTTGCCTGTTCTTTGATCACCTGGGCACAGAGCACGATATCTCCCAGAACCAGTTCCTGTGTCTCGGGTGAGATCGTCTTTGATTGGTGGAAGCTCATTCCGTCAAAAACACCCGGCTCATCATATTCCATCATCGGAAAACTCAACACATCCGTAGGTCGGTCAACCCCGCGGAATTCCCGGTTCAATTCGTGGATCCGGTCCTTGGACACCACCGTGATACTCACTTCCGGTTCGTATGGACAGTGCACATACTCTGCCACACAGCGGATCAACTCCTCTAAACTCTTTTGGTTCAAAAAATCAAATGAAATCTGACTCTCATTTTCAAGATAAACGGTCATATGTCTCCCTGCTTTATTTATTCTTTGGTTTTCGCGACTCTTTATATTTTTCTCTGGCCTCGTACTTCTCATAGGCATGTACAATCTTTTGTACTAACGGATGCCGGACAACATCCTTATTGGTCAGATAGCTGAATCCGAT
This sequence comes from uncultured Eubacteriales bacterium, assembly GCA_900319095.1. Taxonomy (GTDB): domain Bacteria; phylum Bacillota; class Clostridia; order Lachnospirales; family Lachnospiraceae; genus Eubacterium_F. Next base: position 987 of record ONNE01000097.1, read on the forward strand.
TTCTTCCACCTTGTCCAACACCCTGACTGCCTGTTCCAAACCGGATGCTGCACCAAACGGCAGATCCTTCTGTGACAGATCTCCGGTGATGACGACCTTGGATCCGAATCCGATTCTGGTCAGGAACATTTTCATCTGTGCAGGGGTCGTATTCTGTGCTTCATCCAGTATGATAAATGCATTGTCCAGAGTCCGCCCTCTCATATAGGCCAACGGAGCCACCTCAATCAAACCTTTTTCTGAATTTTTTAAAAAACTGTCTGCCCCCATAATCTGATACAGGGCATCGTACAGCGGTCTTAAATAGGGATCGATCTTGCTCTGAAGATCTCCCGGCAAAAATCCGAGATTCTCCCCCGCCTCGATCGCCGGTCTTGTCAGAATGATCTTGCTCACATCATCCCTCTTAAATGCCTGAATCGCCATCGCCATCGCCAGATATGTCTTGCCGGTCCCGGCCGGACCGACCCCAAAGACCATCATCTTATCGCGAATCTGCTTTACATACTTTTGCTGTCCCAACGTCTTTGGCTTGATGGGTTTTCCCTGTATGGTGTAACCGACAAGATCCGCATCGAGCTCCGCCATCGACAGGCGGCTGTGTTCCATCGCAAGGGACAGGATATAGTCCACATTCTGTTCGGTAATAGTATTTCCCCTCTCAGACAGTGCAATCAGCTCAAGAAACACATGCTCTGCCTCCTCAACCGCATGAGGACTTCCCAAAATCTTTACGGAACCGTTCCTCTGGACAATGTCCACATTCAGTGTATGCTCAATTTTTTTAACAAAGAGGTCAAGCCCTCCAAATATGTTTCTCTCATGTTCAATCGGTATGTCAAGAATTTTCTCCTGATTCTCCATTCTTGTCTCCCTCTGTTTTCTTACTCTCGCTCTCCTGTTCAGAAACCGCTCTCTCATCCATGTCACGGCACAGAAAAGAAATCTCTGCGCTCAGCACCCAGCTGTCCTCATTCTTTTTCTTCATCGATGCCTTTTTGGAGAGAATCTCCATCCCCGCCTGCAGCCGTTCATCCACCCACCTGTGGTATCTTCGGTTTCCCTCCGCTTTCAACTCCTCCTGTGTATAAGCAGCCTGCTCAAGGCGATAACCCAAATAAGATTTTGACTGTATATAGATTTTCCAATTCAGCGGATACCATGTATTGTCATAACACACTTTTGTGATTATATCATATTTAGAAGAATTATCCAACTGTTTAAAAGGATTTTTTGCGAAAAAAATATATTTTCCTCCCTGTATCTGATAGGTTTTGACAATATGCCCGGTCGCCCGCTTTTTCATATACTTGACGGGGATTTCCCCGGTCAGCTTCTCGTTTACCCTGAGAACAACCTCTCCCGCCGCTGCGACCGTCTGGTTTTCCACAAGATTGCCCCCATCATCCGTGATGGGAACGATTCCCCGGATCAGGACATCCCCCTTTTTTACGCGGTCTCCCTTTTTTACCGCAGCCGTCCCGCGGTTCACTGCGATGGATTCCACGACTCCATCGAATTTAGCAGTCAGATGATATGGCAAAGCATCTGATTTTTTTGGGGTTTTTTCTTTTCCCTCTTTGATTGAAATCTTTAATACACTTCCATCCTCCTGCGCTGACACCCAGCTGATATCCGGATGCAGCTGCCTGAGACTTTTTTCCAGGGCATCGCAATCCAGATCCCTGCGAAACATCCCTCTATGTACCTGTAGCTGGGCAATCTCCCTTGTGAGCGTCTCTTTGGTATATTTGTGCTGGCCATAAAAATCAATTTTCCACACAAAAGAAGACAAAAAATCAAGCAGGAAAAGAAACATAACAAATCCCAGATAAAAGCTCCACTTTTTGGCACATTCCCTGTACACAAAGGGCAGACCATGCCGCTCAATGATATGCGGAACAACCGATGTCTTGTGTGCGAGCGGTACCAGTTTGCGAAAATCCGATACATAGATATCGAATGACAAATCCTCTTCCTGCCTGACACGACACATTCGAATCCTGTGATGTCGGCATATATTCAAAAATCTCTCCATGGAACCGCATAGAATACGACACCGGACATA
>ONNE01000060.1 GCA_900319095.1 uncultured Eubacteriales bacterium
GAGCGGAGGACAGATGCAGAGTCTGACCATTGCCTCAGCGATTGCCATGAATCCGGATCTTCTGCTCTTAGATGAGCCGACCAGTCAGCTGGATCCGGTGGCAGCTGGAAAAATCTATGAATTGCTAAGACAGATCAATGAAGAACTGGGAATTACCGTGATTGTGAGTGAACAGAGATTGGATAAAGTGATCGCACTGGCCGATCAGATGATATGGATGCGTCAGGGTAAAATCGTGGCAGAGGGAACACCACAAGAGGTATGGCAGTGTATGGGCGGGAGAGAGAGAAGAGATTTTTTCCCGGAATACGCAAATCTTTCGTGGTTATGTGGAAAAGAGGAAACTCTTATTTTGTCACCCAAAAAAGCCAGAATGTGGTTTGAGGCAAACTATGAGGAGAGGAAAGAAAACAGCCGGGAGAAGGGGAAAGAAATCGAAAGAGCAGAAGAGAACGTGACCATGCAGGATCTCTGTTTTCGATTTACGAAAAAGGGGAAAGATGTAGTGCGGGAGTGTTCTGCTTCTTTTCCAATCGGAGCAATCACGTGTATCGTGGGAGGAAATGGAAGTGGCAAGACAACTCTTTTGGAGATTTTGTCAGGAAGATACCGGCCGTATCGGGGAACCGTCCGGCAAATGCCAAATCGAACGGCAATGCTGCCACAACAGCCAAGATATCTTTTTGTGGAGGATACGCTGGGAGAAATCTTTCAAAAGAATGAGCGCATTCGGGAGCTGGCAGAATATTTTGGGATTAACAGAGAGAGAGACCGGCATCCGAGAGATCTCAGCGGGGGAGAATTACAGAGACTGGCGCTCGCCAGTGTATTTGCCAAAGATTGTGAATGCTATCTCCTTGACGAACCGACGAAGGGGCTCGACAGGGAGAACAAAAGAAAGTTGGGCAGCTATCTGAAGGAACTGGTAAAGGAGAACAAGACGGTGATACTCGTCTCGCATGATATGGAGTTTGCGGCAAGATATGCCTCTTACATGGCGCTCATGTTCCGGGGACAGATTCCGCTCGTCACAGATCACAATCGGTTTTTTATCGAAAACCAGTTCTATACAACGGGACTGAACCGGGTAGCAAGTGGTGTGAGCGCCCGTATCGTGATTGAGGAGGATATTGAAGTTTATGCAGAAAAAAAAGTGGTGGAATCTTTTGTGGCTGATGGTGATTCTCGGTCTTTTGTGGTATGAGATATTTGTACTCCGGGGAAGAGAGTACTATGTAGTCAGCCTGGCCGTTGCCGTGATCAGTCTGATCGGTTTTTTACTTTCATTTGAAAAAAGCCGTCCCAGTGTTGCGCTCCTGACAATGATTGCATCTTTGTGTGCTCTGGCGGTTGCGTGTCGAATTGCCTTCTTTTTTCTTCCGCAGGTCAAACCAATTGCGGCAATTGTGATCATTTCGGGGGTGGCACTGGGTCCGGAAGTAGGATTTGTCACCGGAGCCATGAGCACCTTTGTATCCAATTTTTATTTTGGTCAGGGAGCCTGGACCCCCTTTCAGATGTTTGCTCTGGGACTGATCGGATTTTTCGCGGGTGTTTTTTTTCGCGGGACACACAAAAGAATTCCCCTGATGATCTATGGATTTTTCTCAGTCGTGATCCTGTATGGGGGAATCGTCGATATCAACACCATTTTTTTTACTTCACAGGAGACAACTCCTCAGATTGTGGCCGGTGTGTATGCAGCCGGGCTGCCGCTAAATCTGGTCTTTGGAAGTGTGACGGCCATTTTTCTTTTTCTTTTGCACCGGCCAATATTGACAAAGATCGAGCGGCTTGACAGGAAATACCAATGGATTGACAAAGAAGATTGAAAAGAGTATCATAGAAAAAAGAACGATACCCGGAAAGAAAATTGTAACCGGCATGGAGGTCAGTAATGAGTAATGTAGCAGTGATTACAGACAGTAACAGCGGAATCACACAGTCACAGGCAAAAGAATTGGGAATACAGGTTGTGCCGATGCCATTTTTTATCGATGGACAGACGTATTATGAAGATATCAGCATGACACAGCCGGAATTTTATGAGTATTTAAAAAAGGGAGTAGAAGTGATGACATCACAGCCATCACCGGAAACTCTGATGGAGATTTGGGATCAGACATTGAAAGAATACGAGCAGATCGTATACATACCGATGTCGAGTGGTCTTAGCAGTTCCTGTGGAACGGCTACGATGCTCGCCTATGAAGAACCATATGAGAACCGTGTTTTTGTCGTAGACAATCAGCGGATTTCCGTCACACAAAGACAGTCGGTGCTGGATGCGATGGAGCTGGCACAAAGAGGATTCGATGGAGCTAAAATCAAGGAAATCCTACTCAGGGAGAAATTCGAATCGAGCATTTA
>ONNE01000108.1 GCA_900319095.1 uncultured Eubacteriales bacterium
GTCTGCGGCTCACTCGTCGCCTGAGTCGTATCGGTTGTGGTATCCTCTCCCAGCGCTGTCTTTACCTCATTGAGGTACTCCTGCGCCTGAACGCCATTGGTCGAAGCACTGTCAAGCGCAATTGCCTTTTCATACCACTTCTTCGCCTTCTTATAATCTTCTTTGCGCTGATAACACCGAGCCATGTAAAACATCGCATCCTGATTATCGGAATCCAGTTTCAACACCTTTTTAAATGTCGCTATTGCCGTATCATACGAGGTGTACATCTCCTGTCTTCCCTGACTGACTAACTGGGCAATCTGCTCCGTCGTAACAAAGCTGATCTTGGTATACAGTTCTTTGGCCTCATCTGAATCAAAGTCATCTTTGGTGCACTTGACTACATCAATTGCCGCTGTGACCGTATCACCATTTATATAATCTTTGGCACCTTTTACCAATTTCTCATAATTCTTGAGCTTATTCTGTGCCTGTGTATCTCCCTCTGTAATCTTTTTTTGCAGCTGTTCGATCTGTGTATTTAATTCCTCTTTTTCCTTCTCCAGAGAATCAATCTGCGTCTTTTGAGCCTCCACCTGACTGTCATCACCACCGCCACTGATACCGACTCTCTCTATCGTCGGCCGTATTAGGACAATCGAAATAATAATACCAAGAACAACCCCCAAAACTCCATATACAACCGGAGCCATGGAGCGCTTCTCTTCCTGATAGGTTCCGACCGGCACAACATTTTTCAGTGGATCCTGCTTTTTACTGGTCTTCGCAGATTTCTTAATCGCTGTATTTCCCCTGCGGTCTGTGATCACGGTCTTGTCACCGATCTCCTGCATATAACGGAGCGTTCTGGTATTGTTAAAATCCAGCCGCCTTGCCTGATTGAGGCATTTCGCTGCCAGATGAAATTCTTCCTGCTCAATATACAACAGCGCCAGTAATTGTTGTGCGCGCAAAAAATTAGGAAATACCTGCGTGACTTTCTTGAGCTGTATCACAGCCAGATCAATATTCCCCGCCTTTACCGCACTCAGCGAAACATTGTATTTTTTGATCGCCTGATTGACCATATCCAAATAGGTCTGATCTTTGCGGATCTCACTGACATAATAATCTGCCTGATTCTGATTGGGCGAAAAATATTTGCTCAACACCCACTCGCTCAATGCCATCGTGATCTCACCGATCTCATAGTACACAAGACCCAGCAGATTTCTTGCCTCCGTATTTTTTTTATCGAATTCCAAACTTTTTTTCAGATAATCGATCGCACCCGACATATCATTGACCCGGGCTTTTTCCAGCCCCAGATTATAGTAGGAGTTCGAAATCCGGTGCATATCATGGACAAGAGTCAGATCCTGTCCGCAAAACGTACAGCGCGCGGCTGTGTCACTGACGTTCGCATCACATCTTGGACATTTCATCTTCGTTTCCTCCCGCGCCACTATAACGTACTTCTCGAATCTTTGATGAGTTCTTTCACGATATCGGTCACATCGGTCATACTGCTGCCATAGACGATATCCTCAACTTTTTCTATATCCGGGCTCGGTTGAAACTTTTCCAATTCTTCTTCAAAATTCAGCATATTATCCTCCATTACGGTTTCTTTATCCCCTGCTTGTTTATCCTATCCAAATTTATCTTATTTTATGTGTTCTTGTCTCTGAAAACGACACAATCTATCATACCTTGTTTCTTATGAAGTTGCAAGAGGGAAATGTCGTGGATTTATGACAAGTTTCCTCATCAGACAGTCTCTTCCCACTCATCGAGTACCTTCTCGCACTCCTCGACATCCAGATTATCATTTGCCTCTTCCAGACGTGCAAGAAGTTTTGTCTGGGTCTGGTCATATTCATAACGCTTTAGCTCTTTTACCACATCCTCCATGCCATCCATATCCAATTCATCCATCGCGCTGCGCAGACGCTTAAACAAATTCAACAGCTTTTGTCTCTCGATCCGCTCGTTGCTCTTGTCCTCTTCCTCCTCTTGAAAATATGGTTTCAGAATCGGAATATAAGCACAGTACAGATCGAGCATATGATTGGTGTGTTCATGAATCCGGTCGATATCTCTTCCGTTTCCTGCTTTTTCCATCTCGGCAGCCAGTTCAGACAGCTCCAGTGCTCCAATCTGTCTGGAGGCACTCTTAAGAGCATGAACTTCCACCGTATATCCCGGCCAGTCACCGTGGATTTCCAACTGCTTGATCAATTGAGCTTTTTTCTCAATCACTTTATAATAATCTCTCAATACGTCCATGAACAAATCCACATTGCCAAGAAGTCCCAGTGCGTACTCCGTATCCAGTCCCTCAATCTGCAGATCGGTCTGCTCCCCGCTCGCTTTTTCTGTCGCAACCGGGCGATTTGCAATCTGTATTTTTTCATCCGGCAGCCAGTATTTGAGTTTTGCCGTGATGACACGAGTCTCAATCGGCTTTGCCACAAAATCATTCATTCCCTCATCCAGGAATTTCTTCTTCGTTCCCTCCATGGCATTTGCCGTGAGCGCAATGATCGGAACATCATTGTACTCCGGATGAAAACGACGTATCAGACGGGTTGTCTCCACACCATCGATTTCCGGCATCATATGATCCATAAAGACCAGATCAAAGCGTCTTTCTGATATCATCTCAATTGCCTGCTTGCCACTGGTCGCAGTGCTGATTTTCATCTGCAATGGTTTCAAAAGTCCCTCTGCCACGGTGAGATTTACCTGATTGTCATCCACGATCAGAATCTCTGCGTCGGGAGCAATAAAATCAATATTCTCCTCGGTATTTCTTGACGTCAGGCTTTGAATTTCTTCATTATTAAATACCTGCGAAAGGTTCAAGGCATACATCGGTTTGTTCATGACAAAAAGATTCGGAATGTTGATCTCCATCTTTGTTCCAAAAGGAACCATGAGAACGCAGGTCAGATCCGGATGCTGCTCAATAAATTTTTGCAACCGGTCATGAAAACACGAATGCTCGATGAAGAAGAAGTCAACTCCATCCAGATCCATCTGCTCCAGCTCCTGTTCGGACTGCAGTGACTGGTATGTACCATTCAGCCGCTCGATATCCTTGCGCAGCTGTTCCTCAACGTCTTTATTCTTAATCAGTCCCATGGTAGCTCTGACATCTTTTTTCACGGAAACACTCGGAGTATCATCGGTCACTTTCTGTGGAAGTGTGAACGAAAACGTACTGCCGACCCCATACTCACTCTCCACATGGATATCACCGCCCATAAGCTCTAACAATTGTTTCGTAATTGCCAGACCCAGACCGGTCCCCTCCACATTTCGATTTCTTTTACTGTCCACCTGGGAAAAGGATTCCCACAATTTATCCAGATCCTGATTCTTAATTCCGATACCGGTATCCTTTACGGACACCTGCAGTTCAATTTGATTTCGGAACAACGGCTCAAAGGTGATGCTCACAACCACCTTGCCCTCTTCCGTAAATTTAACCGCATTGTTGGCCAAATTTACAATGATCTGCTGAATGCGGACCAAATCTCCATATAAGAGGTGCGGAATTTTCGGATCAATATCAAAAATCAGCTCCAGATCTTTTTCACCGATTCTCGTCATGATAATATTCGCCACATCGCTGACAATCGACATCGGCTCATAATCATCCTTATGAATTTCCATTTTCCCGGATTCGATCTTGGAAAAATCTAAAATGTCATTGATAATGGTGAGAAGAGTTCTTCCCGATGTGATGATCTGATTGACATAGTCACTTGCCTTCGGTGAGAGCTCCTCGCGGAGCGTCATCTGTGCCATTCCAATCACGGCATTCATCGGAGTTCGGATCTCATGACTCATATTCGCAAGGAAATCCGATTTCATTTTTGCCTCTTTTTCGATTTCAATATTATTCGCTTTTAACAAGTATTTCTGATAGGCCATGCGCGAAATAATATTACTGATCTCATAGGCGAGATTGGCCGCCTTTTGAATATCCTCTTCTGACATGATACGAATTTCCTGTGATGCCTCCCACAGACTCTCCTCATCAATGTCATATCGCTTTGCCAAAATGCGCACATGTTCCCTGGTCAGCGGCTCGGTGGCCACCTGTCCGCCGAGAAAACATCCGATCATCTCACCGTCCACAACAATCGGAGCGGCAAAATCCACCAATCCTGTATGACAGTTATAGACCATAACCTGTTCATTCTCCATGGCACTGATCATTCCGTGTTTATCACAGTTCTCACACATGGTCAGTCCCCTTGGAGACTGTTTGATATGGCCACCGCAAAAAGAGGTCCACGAACTATGACTGGACAGAGCCACACCATCCGTATCTGCCAATCCCGTTGAGATACCAAGGGTCGTGAACATGACATCCTGCAATTTTTTCATGGAGCCCTCGTCTACCAGCTCTTTTAATGATAATTCCTGTTCCCTCTCATCCATACTGCTAAATCCTACCTCTCACTAAATCTCTAAACAATATCCTACTTGTCAAGCAGCCCCTCAATCGTACTGATCAATTTATCATGGTCAATCGGCTTGAGCAGATATCCCTGCGGCTTTAATTTCAATACTTCCTGAACTTTCTGCATATCGTCTACACCCGTCAGGAACACGATTGGAACCTTTCTTGTCGATTTATTCTCACGCAATATGCGAAAAACGTCCGGTCCGCTCTCTCCCGGCATCTCATAATCCAACAATATGAGATCGGTTTTCTTATTCTCTAAAAATTTCATGGCAAGTCTTCCGTTGATGGCGGTTGCGACATTGTAATTATCTTTCAGATGCCCCTTGACCAATTTGAGCATTCTGGCATCATCATCAATGACAAGAATATGCTTTCTCTGAAACGAGACATTTTCTTTCTGAATCGGCTCAAAATCTGCGTTCCCCAATTCATCCAGTCTCGCCTCGATATCTGTCAGAAAATCTCCGTCTTCCTTGCGTTTTTTCTCTTTTGCTTTTTCTGCAGCTCTCTTCTTCTCTGCCTCTTTTTCCCTCTCCAGATCCCGGTCACACAAGTACTGAAGAATGTTCTCCTGAATCGCTGATGCGGAAATCGGCCGATAAAGGATCAGATCGACCACATTGAACACAAAATCCTGAAGATCCTCGCACTCTTCTCTGTCACCAATCAGGACAATCGATGTTCCCGCTTCCAGAAACTCTCCCTTTAACCGGTTTAACATTTCCAGACTTTCCTGCCTCTCATTCTGAATACAATATACAAATGCATCCGGTTTATAATACTTTAAGTGACTGGCAATATCATCGTATCTCATCGATGTACTCTGACACTCAAAATCAATATGTGTAAAAAAATCATCAATAATTGCCTTATTTCTTCCTGACACCAAAACTTTATATTTCATATATTCATCCCCCTTTTTAACGCAAATGCAAAGTCTCCTGTCAAAAGGGAAACTTTGCATTTTCTTTTATTCTATTTTTGTTCCAGCTGTGCTAAGCGCTCCTGCACCTGTGCCATCATGCTCTGATATTTTTCTAATTTTTCTCGCTCCTCAGCAATTTTCTTTTCAGGCGCTTTGTTCACAAAATTCGGATTCCCCAGCATCCCCTCCGAGCGCTTAAGTTCTCCCTGCAATTTCTTTTGCTCTTTTTTCAGACGCTCGATCTCCTTGTCGATATCTACCAATTCTGCAAACGGCATATAAATCGTACCATCTGCGATCACAACGGAGACGGTATCCTTGGCAATCCCATCCGGGTTATCCGAAAGGGACATATCACTTGCATATGCAAGCGTCACAAAAAAGACTTTGTTATCCTCAAATGTCTTGCGCACCTCTTCCTTGTCCGAGACCACAATCACGGACACCTTCTTGCTCGGTGGCACATTCATCTCACCGCGGATATTTCGAATTCCCTTGACCGCTTCTTTGATCCTCTCAACTTTGATCTCCTCCTCTTCAAAGTTTCGGTCCTCCCGGAATACCGGCCAGTCACTCACCATAATGGAAGCTTCCTCATCGCCCATCAGTGTACAGTAAATCTCTTCTGTGATAAAAGGCATATACGGATGAAGGAGCTTAAGAGCATCGACCAGGACAGTTTTAAGTGTGTAGAGAGCTGCTCCCTTTGTCTGATCCGTGTCACTGTACAGACGTGGCTTAACCATCTCAATATACCAATCACAGAATTCTTCCCAAATGAAATCATAGATTTTCTGCACTGCGATTCCCAGTTCAAAGGTCTCCATCAGAGAAGTTACCTCTTTCGTCAGATGATTTACCTTCGACAGAATCCAGCGGTCCGCCTGTGTCAGCTGTCCGGCCTCAATCTTCTCGTAGTCCAATCCCTCATTCTGTGCAAAATTCATCATGATAAACCGGGATGCATTCCAGACTTTGTTTGCAAAATTCCGGCTTGCTTCCACTCTTTCCCAATAAAAACGCATATCGTTTCCGGGAGCATTTCCGGTCACCAAAGTCAACCGCAGCGCATCCGCTCCATATTTATCAATCACTTCCAAAGGATCGATTCCATTTCCCAGAGATTTACTCATCTTGCGCCCCTGGGAATCTCTGACAAGGCCGTGAATCAGGACGGTGTCGAACGGAACCTCACCCGTGTGCTCCAGTCCGCTGAACATCATCCTCATTACCCAAAAAGGAATAATGTCATAACCTGTGACAAGTGTATTAGTCGGATAGAAATACTTCATCTCCTCGGTCTCATCCGGCCATCCCATCGTAGAGAACGGCCACAGGGCGGAACTGAACCAGGTATCCAATGTGTCCGGATCCTGTCTCATCGGTTTGTGACACTTTGGACATACGGCATGATTCTCTTTGGTGACAACAAGTTCTCCACAGTCATCACAGTAAAAGGCAGGAATCTGATGTCCCCACCAGAGCTGTCTTGAGATACACCAGTCACGAATATTCTCCAGCCAATGGAAATATGTCTTATTAAAATGATCCGGCACAAACTTCGTTCTTCCATCTTTTACCGCATCAATGGCAGGTCCTGCGAGTGGCTTCATTTTGACAAACCACTGCTTGGACACACGCGGCTCCACCGTCGTCCCGCATCGATAACAGGTTCCCACGTTGTGATCGTGATCTTCTACTTTTACAAGTGCGCCCTCTGCCTCTAAATCCCTGATGATCGCCTCACGCGCCTCATAGCGGTCCATACCGGCATATTTCTCATAGTCATCCACAATCCTGGCATCATCGGTCATTACATTGATGATTGGCAGATCATGACGAAGTCCCACTTCAAAATCGTTCGGATCGTGTGCCGGAGTAATCTTTACAACACCCGTTCCAAATTCCATATCGACATAGTCATCGGCAATCAGCGGAATCTCTCTGTGTACAATCGGAAGAATCAGTTTCTTTCCGACCGCATCTTTGTATCTCTCATCGTTTGGATTTACGGCAACTGCCGTATCACCAAGCAATGTCTCCGGTCGCGTGGTGGCCAGGTTGATATATCCACTTCCATCGGCAAACGCATAGCGAAGATGCCAAAAATGTCCCTTCTGATCCTCGTACTCCACCTCCGCATCTGAAATCGATGTCAGACAGTGCGGACACCAGTTGATGATGCGCTCGCCACGATAGATCAAACCTTTGTTGTACAGATTGACAAAAACTTCTTTTACCGCTTTGTTACATCCCTCATCCATGGTGAATCTCTCTCTGTCCCAATCACAGGAAGACCCCATCTTCTTTAACTGGGATACGATGCGTCCGCCAAACTTTTCTTTCCATGCCCATGCGCGCTCCAAAAACTTTTCTCTTCCGATTTCTTCTTTGGTCAAACCCTCTTCTCTCATCGCCTCAACGATTTTGGCCTCTGTCGCGATCGATGCGTGATCGGTTCCCGGCATCCACAATGTCTCATATCCCTGCATTCTCTTAAATCGAATCAGAATGTCCTGCAGGGTGTTGTCAAGAGCGTGTCCCATGTGAAGCTGACCGGTTATGTTCGGGGGCGGAATTACGATCGTATATGGTTTTTTATCTGGATTCACTTCTGCGTGAAAATATTTTTTGTTCGTCCATTTTACATACAAACGATCCTCGATATCTTTGGGATCATATGTTTTTTCCAGTTCTTTTTTCATTCTTACCTCCAACTGTGCATAGTTCGACTCATATTAAATGATACCGAATTATGGGCAAAAAGTCAAGAGAGATAGCAGATTTACTATCTCTCTTTCTTTGCCGCCAAGCTTTAGGTCAAAACACCGGAATTATCCTATATTATTTGACCGTATTCGCGGTCTGTTCTCCCGGAGGCATCGCCTCAATTCCCGGAATTACGACTGTATTGTCGGCTGCCCCGTTCTGACAGGAATTCGTCTGAGCAAAACTCCCTCCCGTGCAGGTTGGACAATCGCTTTCTCCGGATTGAGAGAATGAATCTCCCACTCCCTGCGACTCGCCAAAATCCAGAGGCTTAATTGCCAGATCCAACAGATCTCCGGCAACAAATCTCATACAATCGGAGTTGTCCGGTGTGATGATACTTCCCTTTGGCACATCAATTCTGCCTGCACTTCGCACCTGATAACCGGCATAGTAAAGACTCTGTAAAACAAGAGTCAGACCGACTGTCACCTCACTGTCATCTACATTCAAGTCAAGCA
>ONNE01000157.1 GCA_900319095.1 uncultured Eubacteriales bacterium
AATTACAGTACTTTCCAATATCCCTTTTTCTTAGAACCTACTCTTTCAATATAACCGTTACTCTTTAAAAAGGATATATTATTATCTACAGCTGTTTCACTTATTTCCAACATATTATGCAATTCTTTTGCAGTAACATTGGGATTATCCCGCATTTCCTTTAAAATCCGCTGTCGTCTTTCATTCATCCCAGATTTGCCGGCACTTTTATTCCCAACTTTTTCTGTAATAATCCCAACCTTTTCAAATGGTATGGTAACAACAATCGAATTTTCTCTAAAAGAAAAAGCATTTTTCCCATATACTTCACTGATTTTAGGCACTCCTCGTCCCGACTTTTCACTAATATGTAACTGGAGAAAAATCTCAGAAAGTTTTTCATTTACCGGAACAGATTCTCCGAGATAAAATCCTTCCATTGTCTGTGCCGGTGGAATGGTTCCTCTTGATAATATCTCTATGCGATCTGAAAATACGGTGACCATCGGCTCATTTCCGCTTGTCCACTGATTATGCAGCACAGCATTGATCATTGCTTCCCGAAATGCTTTATTATCAAAAAGCGGAACTTCTTTTCTTTCAACCACTCGATTCGTTTCATCCGCTTGGATAAGATTTAGCACATCTCCATACCTAAGAAGCTCATCAAGTGTGTATAATAAACAATTATTGCCAAATTCTCTGACTGAAAATAGTCTGGATCCCTTTGTCTTCCCTTCAAAAATAGAAACTCTAAGCGGAATGTGCGAATCATCTGATAAAAGCTGTGCCAACATATTGTAGTCACCGTCATTATTGCGCAGATTCAAATTTTTTTCAAAAGTTTCTTTATTTAAGCTGACCCCTTTTGATCCGTAAAAACCAAAAAGTTTTGAAAAAGTCAATTCCTGATACTTAGCTTTCTTTGTTTCTATCGTTTCTATTCTGCCATCTAAAATCTTGAATAGCTGTATTTCCCGTTTCGGATAATCTTTTAGTGGAGCTTTTGATGAGCCGATTCTTATATATCGTTTTTCCCTGAACGAAGTCGGAATCTCTTCTGCGGCAGGAATCATCAACACGACAACTCTCTTCCCATCAATCGAATCTTCCTCAAATGTAAAATTGATGCTTGGAGAAAGATTTCTCGCCAGATAATTCTGAAAAGGTTCCTTATTGTAATCACAGTACTGATTAAACTCCGTTCCCACGATTTCATGAGTATCATCGTCAATTCCCCAAACAAAATACGCAGACTTTTTGTAGTGAAATGCCGCTGCATTTGATAACGCAGCCACATATTCTCCAAGAGTTTCTGCCTGAAACCAGTTTACTTTAAATTCAAACCACTCTTGCTCATCATTATATGAGCGAAGTTCGTTGACAATGGATTTTATGTTCATATATTCTCCAATCTTGAAAATTTATTCCCAACCAAAAACATTATAACACTTGGGAATAAAGTTGGGAATAACTTTTTTGAGATAATTTCAAAATTTTTGATTTTTTAATCAAAAAGCATCTATTCTTGTTCCTTTCCATGATTCTACAATACATACTGTATTCTAAAGGTGAAAGATCCAATTCAAATAGTCGTACAGCAACTGCCAGATACGCACTTTGTTCGACAAGGTCGAAGAAAGTGCATCCGGTTAGGGGGAAAATGTCTCCGCTTCGCTCCGGTCGTCGCAAAACAGACGTCCACCAGACGTCTTGCGACCCTAAAACCCCTGAAAATCATAAAATTATAACTTTGGTGCATAGTGGTGCAAAAATCGGGATATTTTTATCCAACATCATTTTGGAGAGAGGGGCTGATATCATGCGAAAAACTGAATATGATCCGCAGGCTATCAAGTCAATCTCTGCCTTTGATTCCCACAAAAAGCAGTTGATAGCTCTGCTTCAAAAAGATATAACAGGTCGTGACATGGAAGAGTCCTCAGATGATACCATGAAATATTTATCCAAGAAAATGAAACAACACATAATCGAGGGCGCAGGATGTCCGGTGGACATCCATTTTGCGCGGACCGAAGCGAAGCGTAGACGTGCATGACCACAAGAT
>ONNE01000098.1 GCA_900319095.1 uncultured Eubacteriales bacterium
ATACAACGAGGAAGAGGATGCTCTGCGAAGAGAATTCTCTTCTTTTTTTGCCGGTTTTTGTTATTCTTTCGTCTTTTTTTGTGTACTTATTACACTTTTTTCTCAAAGCAATTGAATAATAATCAATTTTACTATATAATATAAGAAATCTTTTGCAAATTTTGTGTAAAATATCCAAGTGTCTTACACAAAAAAAATCAAAACAATTCATGAAAGGAGAATGATTTATGTTTGCAAAAAAACTGATTGCAGGAATTTTGAGCGCTGTGCTGGTTGCCACCTCGATTCCCGCCGCTCTGGTACCATCTGACAAAGCAAGTGCCGAGCAGACAAGTACACCGGCATCCGTCGAGTTAGAGCGGACCGATGTATCCAATCCGATTGGCGATTACTACGATGAAAGTGGAAATATCCGCTGCGGAGCCGATCCGGCGATTCTCGTGGACGGTGATACCGTATATCTGTACACCGGACACGATGTCGCTGCGAAGGTCGGCAATTATGAGATGACCGACTGGCTCTGCTACTCGACAAAGGATTTGAGATCCTGGAAATATGAGGGCGCTATCATGAGTGCCAGTTCCATCAGCTGGGCAGAGGACAAAACCAGTGCCTGGGCCGGCCAGGTCGCAAAACACAACGATAAGTATTATTTTTATTACTGTACATGGGATAAGAATGCCGATGGCAAATTGTCCAACGGCGATACCTGGAACAACATGATGTCCATCGGTGTTGCCGTTTCAGACAGCCCGACCGGTCCCTTTGTCGACAAGGGGACTCCTCTGGTACAGGGAACCTTTACCACCGAGAATACCAGTGGTTGGAACGATATCGACCCGACCGTATGGATCGAGGAAGACGAGGGAGGTGAGGAACACCGCTATCTCGCCTGGGGAAATGGATGTTATTACATCTGCGAGCTGAACGAGGACATGATCTCTGTCAAGGACTATGACGAAGACGGCGAGATCACCTATGGTAAGGATGTCATCAATCAGAGTCCGACATCCGGCAACGGAAACTTCACCGAGGCTCCGTGGATCTATCGCCGTCAGGATGAAAACGGCAAATACACAGGTCCTTACTACCTGTTCTATGCCTATGAATTCCGCGAGAGAATGGCTTACTCGACAACCGATGATCTGATGGCTAAGAACGGATGGACCTTTGGCGGAGAGATCATGCCTCCAACTGCCACATCCGACACCAACCACATGGCTGTTTTTGACTTCAAGGGCAAGACTTATTTTGTATATCACAACGGTATGCTTCCGGGGGGAAGTGGCCAGAGCCGAATCTCTTCCATCGCTGAGCTGCACTTTAACGAGGACGGAAGCGTTGAGCCGGTTCCTGAGACCGTCATCGGTATCGCTGATTCCGATCCGACTCTGATCTATGATACCTATGGCAATGTGATCTCCCATGAGAGTTTTGAAAATCCGAGCGCAAGACTCGGTGACACCGAGACCGAATGCGACTATCCTTACAATTCCGATGGGGATGCCGACCTCGCCATCGGCACCTATCTGCAGCCGGACAAAGCAGATGCCGACTGGGTGATCAGTCCCGGCCAGACCGATCGCACGGACAGTACCCTGGTATCTCTTCAGTCCAACAACAAACCGGGATTATACATCACGACAACCGGCAAAAACTCGGTTGCCCTGCGAAGAAACTATACCCAAAGCACCATCGAAAAAATGAAAAAGGAGCAGACTTTCCGCTCTACCAAGAGCGTCTCCGGATCCGAAGAGGCGGTCTCCTTTGAGAGTGTGGCTTATCCGGGATCCTATCTGTGTATGTACAATGGCATCCTGACTTTGAGAAAGCTAGAAAACTGCGGAACCGCAGCAGACTTCTATCTCAATCAGGAACCTGCCATCCAGAATGCCGATACCGACTGTGACATCAAGAATCTGAGTGTCGATTCAACCGTTCTGAGTGCAGAGGATTATAAATATTCTGCCTCGGTTGATAAAAACACCGTGAACCTTAAAATCGAGTTGAATGACGAAACCGGTTTCGTTTCCGTCGACGGAAAAATCTACGGAAGCAGCGTCGACACGACTGTGACCACGGATCATGTATATACCAAAAAAGAGATTGTTGTATATTCCCAGGATCGCAAACCGAGAAAAACCTATTCTCTGATCCTGACACTCTCCGGTGATCCGGGCAAACCGGTAAAGAGTTTTGACTTTGAAGATGCGACAGACGGCGCTGTTGCCGTAGAAAAATCCACTACACCGGCTGTCGTAAAGAATCCGACCTATTCATACACCGATGGTGTGGACGGCAAGGCAATTTCCTTATCGGGAAGCTACGGTCTGAGACTTCTGATGGATGATTCGACCTCAGAAGAAAATACGACAGAGCTTTCCTCTCTGGGAGATACATTTACCATCAGTCTCTATATGAAACCGACCAAACTGAATTCGTGGTGGTCACCAACCATCACCCTCGGTTCCTTTGCTCCTGAGAACTGGGCAAATTGTAACTTCGGTGGTCTGATCTGGACCAAGTATGACAATCAATATAACTCAGACGTAGACGGTGCGACATCCGGCATTGCCACTTACACAGCCAATGTATGGCAGCACATGGTTCTGTCGGTGAACGGCACATCTGCCACCTTGTATATAGATGGCAAGGAAGCGACTTCTACAACGAGAATCAGTCCTGCTGTCATCACCCAATCCGGAGCTGCTATCTATTTTGGTCTAAATGGCTGGGATGATATCTTTGTCGGTGCTTTGGATAAAGTCCGTATTTACGACACTGCTTTATCAGCCACACAGATAATCTTTGTTCAGGATGATGATCCGGTTGAACCGGAGGTATCCGAGCAGAAAAATCCGGAAGAGGATTCTCTGACAGGTGTAAACCAGTTCGGCAAAGACGGTGTCGATGTCTCTACCGTCACAATCAAAGCTCCGGACTACTCCATGCCAAAGGATGATGTGACTGAAACTCCTGCTCCTGCCACAACCGAAGGAAGCACACCAACACCGACTCCGGTACCAACCGCAACACCGGTACCGACTGCTTCTGCGACTCCTTCCAGCAGCACATCTACATCAAACAACACCGTGAAAAAGCCTAAAATCACTGTGAAGAAGGGCAAGAAGACAGTGAGCAAAGTTACTGTAAAGAAGGGCAAGAAAGCGACTCTTAAGATCACAGTGAGTCCATCCAGTGCCAAACTTTCCCTTGTCAAGCTTTCAAAGAAAGATAAAAAGAAAGTAAGTGCTACTTTGAAAAAGAAAACCCTTACCATCAAGGGCAAAAAGAAGGGCACCGTAACCCTGAAGCTCAAGGCAAAGAACAGTGCCGGAACGGTTACAAAGAAAATCAAAGTAACTGTGAAAAAGAAATAAGATTGACAAATCGTACACCAAACGGAGGGAATTATGAAGAGACAAGATTATTTATCCTGGGATCAATATTTTATGGGAATCGCAATCCTCTCTTCGAGGAGAAGCAAAGATCCGAACACCAGTGTCGGAGCCTGTATCGTTGACCAGAACAACAAGATTCTCTCCGTTGGTTACAACGGTATGCCTCATGGATGCTCCGATGACGAATATCCATGGGAACGAGAGGGTGAAAATCCACTGGATACCAAGTATCTCTATGTGTGTCACGCTGAGTTGAATGCCCTGCTTAACTATACAGGAACCAATCTTCGCGGTGCAAAAATATACACCACTCTCTTCCCCTGTAATGAGTGCACCAAAGCACTTATACAGTCCGGCATAAAGGAAGTCATTTACAACGAAGATAAATATGCAGGTACGGCATCCGTCGTAGCGGCAAAAAAAATGATGTCATCTGCCGGAATCTCATACCGCAGGTATGAACAGACCGACAAGACAATTTTCTTGGATTTATGATCCCATAAAAAAAGAGCCCGGTACCTTTTGATGTCACTACACATTTTTCACCGGGTTCTTTTTTTATTCTTTTTTATTTTTGCTCTGCGTCTGATATAGCTCGATCCCATTCTCAATTTCCGTCCGAAAGGCAAGCCATTTATCCTCATTTTTTACATAGTACAGGGGACACTGTTTGCCGGTCACATCATAGTGACGAATGACGTCCTCCGATGACAGATCAAACCTCAGACATAAATAGGTCACCAGTTCTTTCAATGCCTGATACGTCGCTTCATTAAACTTTCCATCAACTTTGGGATGACAGCACTCAATCGAAATCGTATCGGAATTTCTGTCATTCGATGCATAGGCAATCTCGTTCAGTGGTATGCACTGTACAATCTGCCCCTCCAGTCCTATGACAAAATGACTGCTCACATATTTCTTTTTTTTCTTGTTTTTATTAATCTTTGGAAGATTGTTAAAGTAGTCCCGATTATTCATCGCATCCGTGCCGGGATTCGCGGTATAGTGCACGACAACTCCCCGCACTTTTTTTAGTTCTGTCTGTGGTCTGGAATATGGATTGGGTTCCAATAGTTTTGTCTCAATCGTGATATTCGGAAGAATTTTTTCTCTTTTCTTCTGACTATCTCTTCTCTGTTTTTGGACAGCCAGCAAAACAGAAGAAACCAGCAAGATAAAAACCGCTACGCCACTGATGACCAGGGCGCAACGGAATATTTTTGAATGGCGGATGGATTTCCACCGCGAGCTTTTTCTCCTATTCGACACTGTAATTCGGTGCCTCTTTGGTAATATGTATATCATGAGGATGGCTCTCTTTGAGAGACGCTGCCGAAATCTTCACGAATTTTCCATTCTCCTTCAAATCCTCAATCGTTTTAGCTCCACAATATCCCATACCGGAACGAATACCACCGATCAACTGGAATACCGTATCCTCAATCGACCCTTTGTAGGCAACGCGGCCTTCTACTCCCTCAGGCACCAGCTTTTTGGCATCCGACTGGAAATAACGATCTTTGCTTCCGTTCTCCATCGCTGCAATCGATCCCATACCACGATATACTTTGTATTTTCTTCCCTGGAACAGTTCAAAACTTCCCGGACTCTCATCACATCCGGCAAAAATGCTTCCCATCATGCACACATTGGCACCGGCAGCAATCGCCTTGGTCATATCTCCGGAATACTTGATGCCGCCATCTGCGATAATCGGAATTCCATATTCTTTTGCGACCTCATAAGAATCCATGATTGCTGTGATCTGTGGCACACCGATTCCTGCCACAACACGCGTCGTGCAGATCGATCCCGGACCAATTCCCACTTTAACCGCATCGACACCTGCCTCGATCAATGCTCTCGTCGCCTCACCGGTCGCTACATTCCCGGCAATGATCGGAAGATCCGGATACTCATCGCGAACCATCTTCACAACCTTTAAGACATTGGCTGAGTGGCCATGTGCCGTGTCGATGACAATACAGTCCACCTGAGCCTTCACAAGAGCGCTCACGCGATCCAAAATATTCGCTGTCACACCCACACCGGCGCCACACAACAGTCTGCCCTGTTTATCCTTGGCCGAGTTCGGATACTTGATCTGCTTCTCAATATCCTTGATCGTGATAAGCCCGGTCAGATTTCCCTCATCATCAACCAGTGGCAGTTTTTCTTTTCTTGCGCTGGCGAGAATCTTCTTCGCCTCTTCCAGTGTAATTCCTCTCTTAGCCGTGACCAAGCCCTCACTGGTCATGCACTCTTTGATTTTCCGACTAAAATCCTTTTCAAATTTCAAATCACGATTTGTGATGATTCCGACTAACTTCTTCGTTCCCTCTTCTGTGATCGGAACACCGGAAATGCGATATTTGGCCATCAATTCATCGGCATCCCGCAGCGTATTCTCCGGAGAAAGATAGAATGGATCCGTAATTACACCATTCTCTGAACGCTTTACCTTGTCCACCTCATCCGCCTGCTGCTCAATCGTCATATTCTTGTGAATGATTCCAATGCCTCCCTGACGAGCCATCGCAATCGCCATCCGATGTTCCGTGACGGTATCCATACCGGCACTCATCATCGGTATGTTGAGTACAATATCTTTTGTTAAATGTGTTGTCAAATCAACCTGATTCGGTATAACCTCAGAATAAGAAGGTACCAATAAAACGTCGTCAAATGTAATGCCTTCACCAATAATTGTTCCCATTGTTCTCTTCCTCTCTTCTGCATAATTTTATAGTATTTAATCTACTTTAACAAAAATTAGGATGCTTGTCAATTATCACTTTTCCAAGAAATTATTATTTTTTTATAAAAAAAATTTTTTCAGATTTTCTCATCTCCAGAGCTGTCATACAGACGAAAAAAAGCAGCCGTCTGACCGGCTGCCTCTTTTCATTTATAAACAGTCACTGTTTCTCTACAAGATTCGGACACTTGGCATGCATGGCAGTCACCATTTCCTCGTTGGGTTCAAAAAGAATCAATACTTTTTCACCCTGATCTGATAGTCTGGTGGCGATTGCATATGGAACCACCTCATCATACAGCGATGTGTAATCCCTCACTTCCAAATGGCGATACCCATCAATTCTGGAAGAATTCAAAGGTGCCACTACATCTGCATTCTCTATTTCCAGACGCAGCCGGTGTTTTCTCTGCTCGCCACCGAGAATCACATCAAAATCCAATTGACCATCGCAGAAAATATATTCCCACTCCTCATTGAAACGCGGCCAGTACCAAAACAGCAGCACCGCTCCACCAAGTCCAAAGATCAACAACAGGCGGCTGTATAATGTCAGACTGAACAATAACAGCACTCCGATGACCAACCCGATCTGGAGGGCGATCACTTTCCACGTTTTTTTCTTTTTAACACTTGCCTCTACATATGACTGTTCCATGAATATCTCCTATCTATTGTAATGCGTGACATGATCTATCTGTTTACATCATGCCACCCATTCCGGCACCACCTGCCGGCATCGCCGGTGTATCTTCTTTGATATTGGCAACAACCGACTCAGTCGTCAATAAAGTAGCTGCCACACTCGTCGCATTCTGAAGAGCGCTTCTGGTCACTTTTGCCGGGTCAAGAATACCGGTATCTACCATATTCACATACTCCTCGGTCAGAGCGTTAAAGCCAAATCCCGGCTGCTCACTGCGTACACGGTCAATGATAACAGAACCCTCCAGACCTGCATTCTCTGCAATTCTGCGAAGAGGAGCTTCCAGCGCTTTCAATATAATATTGGCACCTGTCTTCTCATCACCCTCAAGAGAATTTGCCATCTCAGATACTTTCTTGCTTGCGTGAATGTATGCAGAACCACCACCTGCGATGATACCTTCTTCGACAGCGGCTCTTGTTGCTGCAAGCGCGTCCTCCATGCGAAGTTTTGCCTC
Organism: uncultured Eubacteriales bacterium; assembly: GCA_900319095.1. Lineage (GTDB taxonomy): Bacteria > Bacillota > Clostridia > Lachnospirales > Lachnospiraceae > Eubacterium_F. Next base: position 7,326 of record ONNE01000098.1, read on the forward strand.
CTGCATCTCTGTCTCCGTGGCAGCTCCCACGCGGATCACTGCTACGCCACCTGCCAATTTGGCAAGTCTCTCCTGCAATTTTTCTCTGTCGAAATCCGATGTTGTCTCCTCGATCTGATTCTTGATCTGTGTGATGCGGGCATCGATCTCGGATTTCTCTCCCTCACCATCGACAATGATGGTATTCTCTTTCTGAACTTTCACGGATTTTGCACGACCCAGCTGATCCATGGTTGTCTCTTTCAGATCCAGACCAAGCTCTTCTGAGATCACCTCACCACCGGTCAGAATCGCAATATCTTTGAGCATTTCTTTTCTTCGATCACCATAGCCCGGAGCCTTTACCGCAACAACATTGAAGGTTCCACGAAGTTTATTAATTACCAGTGTACTGAGAGCCTCGCCCTCAACATCTTCCGCAATGATCAGAAGTCTCGCACTCGCCTGAACAACCTGCTCAAGAAGTGGAAGAATCTCCTGGATGTTTGAAATCTTTTTATCCGTGATCAGAATATATGGATTATCCAGCTCTGCTTCCATTTTGTCCATATTCGTTGCCATATATGCAGACAAATATCCGCGGTCAAACTGCATACCCTCTACCATATCCAGCTCTGTCTTCATGGTCTTAGACTCTTCAATGGTAATGACACCGTCGTTGGAAACTTTCTCCATAGCATCGGCAACCATCTCACCAACCTGATCATCTCCGGCAGAGATCGCAGCCACCTTTGCAATCTGCTCTTTTCCAGAGAGGTTGGAACTCATATCCCGAATTGCCTCTACCGCTGTCTCGGTTGCCTTTTTCATTCCCCGGCGAAGGATGATCGGATTCGCACCTGCGGCCAGGTTTTTCATTCCCTCATTGATCATCGCCTGAGCGAGTACCGTAGCTGTGGTCGTACCGTCTCCGGCAACATCATTGGTCTTGGTTGCCACTTCTTTCACTAACTGGGCTCCCATATTCTCAAATGCATCTTCCAATTCAATCTCTTTGGCGATCGTCACACCATCATTGGTGATCAGCGGTGCGCCAAAAGATTTATCCAATACAACATTTCTTCCTTTTGGTCCCAATGTCACGCGCACGGTATCGGATAATTTGTTTACACCAGCCTCCAATGCGGCTCTTGCCTCTGCTCCAAACTTAATTTCTTTTGCCATTTTTCATTACCTCCAAACTTATTCTACAATAGCCAAGATGTCGTTCTGACGTACAATAATGTACTCTTCGTCATCCAATTTTACATTGCTTCCGGCATACTTGGAATAGATCACCTTATCGCCAACCTTTACTTCCATCTTTACCTCTTTTCCATCAACCATGCCCCCCGGTCCCACGGCAACAATCTCTGCCTGCTGTGGTTTTTCCTGTGCCTGACCCGGCAGTACAATACCGGACTTGGTTGTCTCTTCTGCATCAAGCTCCTTTAATACAACTCTGTCACCCAACGGTACTAATTTCATGTCCTATTCCTCCATTCATAATTAAATGATATTTCTTTTGAAAAAGATTCTTGTTAGCACTCATTTGAAACGAGTGCTAAACCATTGGCTATATCATATGAAATAATGGAAAAAAATGCAATGCCAATGTGCAATTGATATCTTTCTCTTTTTTATTATATTCTTACTTTTTCTTTTGTATTCTCTGTTTTTCTCATTATTCTAAATTATTCTGATTCTCTCCCATCAAAAAATCCACGTTCCGGCATAAAACGACATACCGAATCCGTGGATTCCATGCAGTTTCTTCAGTTCACTTACGCTTGTTCATCCGAAGAATTGTTAACCTCCTGCGCCTCTTTCGTCTGGAGCTTTTCCTTGAGTTCCAATGCTTTATTTTTAATTCTCGGCTGTGCCCCGCGTGCCACCAGTACCTTCGACACGTATCGCTTCGCCTCCTCCGGATGTCCCGTCCGGCGCGCCAGCTCGCCCAAAAGATACATCATCGTATACTGATCCATCCCACACATCGGGAAATCTTCTTTTGAAAAGGCGGCC
>ONNE01000109.1 GCA_900319095.1 uncultured Eubacteriales bacterium
AAGAAGAGTTAAAGCGCATGAGTGATATGATTGAGGCGACGGTTCCTGACAGCCTGTTTTTGTTAAATGAATCGTTTGCCAGCACGACGGAGAAAGAGGGAGCCAATATTGCGAGAGGAATTCTCCGTGCATTTTATGAAAAAGGAATCGTTACTTTTATGGTGACACATCTTTACCAACTCGCTAACGAATTATACGAACAAAAACCAGTCAATGTGACATTTTTGACGGCACAAAGACTTGAGAGCGGTGAGAGGACATTTCGCATGATACCGGGGAGACCGACTTCAACCAGTTATGGAACAGACCTATTCCGGGCACTGGAAGAAGAATTAAAATCATAGGGATTTTATTTGACCATGCACTTGTGGACAAAAAATGACATAGACTAAAGTAATGCGAATCATCTGAGGTGAAGCATGCAGTCATTTCCACAACCATTGAGCACGGAGGAAGAGAGCGATTATATAAAGAGATGGGAGAGGGGAGATACAGAGGCCAGACGGATGTTGATCGAACACAATCTCCGGCTGGTTGCGTATTTGGTAAAAAAATACAGCAATTCCGATCACAGTGTGGATGATCTGATATCGATTGGAACCATTGGACTGATCAAGGCGGTCGATACGTATCGACAGGGGAAAGGTGTGAGGCTTGCGACTTATGCATCAAGGTGTATTGACAATGAACTTCTCATGACGTTTCGCAGCGATAAGAAGCAGTCAAAAGAAGTTTTTTTATATGAATCGGTCGGAGGGGATGACGGAGAGGGAAACTCTCTAAACTTTTTGGATATTTTGGAGAGTGTCGATGAGGACATCCCGGAGAGGATGGAAAAAGAGGAGAACATATCCAGACTCTATACACTGATTGACCGAAATCTGACAGACAGAGAAAAATATATTATACGTCTTCGCTATGGGATTCCGCCAAAGCCTTATATTCCGGAGAGGCCGGAGGTGACACAGAGAGAAATTGCAAAAAAATTAGGAATCTCACGAAGCTATGTCAGTCGGATTGAAAAAAAAGCCCTCATGAAACTTCGCAAGGAGTATGAGGATTATGCCTAGTCAAAAAATTGAAAATTTATTGCAGCTCTCCCTGGAGGTGCCGGAAACTTCCAGGGAGAGAAGCGATACCCTGTCGACAGGATATGAACCCCTGACGAATCAGTGGGAGATCGTATTCAAGTATTCAGGGGACGCAGAGGGGCTGACGCAAAGATATTCGGATCTCACCTTTTTGTACGGAGGATATGCCATTGCCAGACTGACAAGAGAGCAGATCAATGAACTCGCAGCAGAGCCGACGGTTGAGTATATCGAAATGCCAAAACCTCTACATTATTCTGTTTACAATGCCAAACTTACCTCCTGTATTCCACCGGTTCAGAGAAATCCGTGGAATCTGACGGGGCGAGGGGTGTTGGTGGCGATTGTGGATTCGGGAATCGATATTTTGCATCCGGATTTTCGCAATGAGGACGGTTCCACGAGGTTGGTGGGATTGTGGGATCAGACCAGTTCAGTCGGATATCCACCGGATGGATACCGTGGGGGTGTCTATTTTACAAGAGAGCAGTTGGACGATTTCATAGCAATGGAAGAGAGTCCTTCCATCGATTTGAGTGGACACGGGACACATGTGATGGGGATTGCAGCGGGAAATGGTCGGGCCAGCCGGGGAGAGCAGAGAGGAATCGCATATGAGGCAGACCTGCTGGCGGTAAAACTCAGGGGCGGTTCCGGGGAAGGTGAGTCTCAGACGGCAGCGATGATGATGGGAATTGATTTTTGCGTCCGGACAGCGATTGAGAGGAGACAGCCGGTTGCACTGAATCTCAGTTATGGAAACAGTTATGGTTCTCATGATGGGACATCTTTGCTTGAGACCTATCTCGATACGGTTGCCGCCATTGGGAGAACGACCATCTGTATCGGGAGCGGCAATGAGGGAAACAAGGCAAGACATTCCTCGCTGCAATTAAAAAACGGTGAAGATTATCTGATCGAATTCATTGTCTCGCCGGGAGAATTTGACTTTGGAATACAACTTTGGAAAAATTTTTCGGATCGGTTTCAGGTTCGGCTGGAATCACCGGATGGAAGTTCGGTCATCCTGACGGAAAACATGATTGGCGGACATCAGTATGTCATTGATGGGACAGAAATTTTAGTGTATATGGGTCAGCCATCTCCGTACAGTGTATCACAGGAAATCTACATGGAATTTATTCCCTATGGAGTTGAGACAATGGTTCGTAGCGGTATCTGGAGAATTATCTTATCTCCGGTTGAGATTGTTGAGGGCGGTGTCAATCTCTGGCTGCCGAGCGGAAACCGGATTAATTCAGAGACCGAATTTCTGATTCCGAGTTCAGAGACCACACTTACCATTCCATCCACGGCATTTCGACCGATTACGGTGGGGGCTTACAACAGTAATTCAGGCAGTTTTGCCGCCTTTTCCGGACAGGGGACTTCCTGTGGGAGCGGTGGTTCCTGCAAGCCGCTTGTCTTTGATCTGGTGAATAAGCCGGATCTTGTGGCTCCGGGAGTCGGTATAATCTCCTGTGCTCCGGGAGGTGGATATACCGCCCGGACCGGAACTTCCATGGCCTGTCCATTTGTGACGGGAAGTGCCGCGTTACTGATGCAATATGGAGTCATCAACGGACAGGATCCGTATTTGTACGGTGAAAAAATAAAGGCGTTTTTGGAGCGGGGCGCACGGCCGTTAAGTGCTTTTTCACAATATCCGAACGCCAGCACCGGATGGGGAAAACTTTGCCTGCGAGACAGCCTTCTTTAACTTGCCCAAAAAGGAAAAAAATAGTATAATAAAACTACCATTTGGGAAAAATATAAAATAGAGAAGGAGAGATGGAAGTATGGCAAACAGATTTGTATTGAATGAGACCGCTTATCACGGAAGCGGTGCGATTCAGGAGATTGCAACAGAGGCCAAAGGAAGAGGGTTCAAAAAAGCATTTGTGTGTTCCGATCCGGATTTGGTTCAGTTTGGGGTGACCAAAAAGGTGTTGGATGTACTGGACAAGGATGCGCTCAGCTACGAATTGTATTCCAACATCAAACCGAACCCGACGATTGAGAATGTTCAGACCGGTGTGGAGGCATTCAAAAAGTCGGGAGCAGACTATCTGATTGCGATTGGTGGCGGATCCTCTATGGATACCGCAAAGGCGATCGGTATTATCATTGAAAACCCGGATTTTGCAGATGTTGTAAGTCTGGAGGGCGTGGCACCAACGAAAAACAAATCGGTACCGATCTTTGCTGTTCCGACTACTGCGGGTACTGCGGCAGAAGTAACGATTAACTATGTGATTACGGATGCCAAAAAAAACCGGAAGATGGTATGTGTGGATCCCAAAGATATACCGGTCGTGGCATTTGTAGATCCTGACATGATGTCTTCGATGCCAAAGGGCTTGACGGCAGCCACCGGAATGGATGCCCTGACCCATGCGATTGAGGGTTATATCACGGCAGCAGCATGGGAGTTGTCAGATATGTTCCACTTAAAGGCAATCGAGATTATTGCCCGTTCACTTCGCGGTGCAGTCGACAATACACCGGAGGGAAGAGAAGATATGGCACTGGGACAGTATATTGCCGGCATGGGATTTTCGAATGTTGGCCTGGGAATCGTTCATTCAATGGCACATCCGCTCGGAGCATTATATGATACACCTCACGGAGTGGCAAATGCGATCATTCTGCCGACCGTTATGGAATATAATGCAGAGGCGACCGGTGAGAAATACCGTGATATCGCAAAGGCAATGGGTGTTGAGGGAACAGAGAACATGACACAGGAAGAATACCGCAAAGCAGCGGTCGATGCAGTCAGACAATTGTCCATGGATGTGGGGATTCCAAAGGATCTCAAAGAGATTGTGAAAGAAGAAGATATTCCATTTTTGGCGCAGTCTGCCTATGATGATGCCTGCCGTCCGGGAAATCCAAAGGAGACAAGTGTAGAAGACATTACGGAACTATATAAGAAATTATTGTAAAAAAAGAAAAAACATTTTTGACCAGAATACAGTGGATTCCATGGGAGATGCTCCCATGAGACCCACTGTATTTTTTTTAATAAAACAAAAGAAAAAACATATACTATTCATACACTTTATTTTTGAAAAAAGGATAAAATTAGTTATTGACGACTTATTATCGTTAGTGTATACTAACCTAAGTAAGGAGGTTTCAAAAATGCAAAAAGAAGATATTATTCAGAAGCTGCGTGAACAGGGATTTCGAATTACGAAACAACGTCGTATGTTGATCGATATTATTTTGGGAGAAGAGTGTAGCTGCTGCAAAGAAATATATTATAAGGCATCTAAAATTGACAGTACAATTGGTACCGCAACGGTATATCGCATGATCAATACGCTGGAAGATATTGGAGCGATCAGCCGCAACACGATGTATAAAATCGCATTTGATGAAGAGTGTCCGGAGGACTGTACGATGAAAAAAGAGTGCCAGATTGAGTTAGAAGACGGCACGATGATGCAATTGACACCACATCAGTGGGAGCAGATTGTGGCTTCCGGTCTGCAGACGTGTGGATATACAACAGCGGGGCAGGGTGTCAAAAATGTTATGATACCGTCATGATCAGGATACAGCTATAACATTTTTGGATAGTAATTGAGAGAAAACAATCAATAAGATACTTGACGAATGAGCGTATATTAGGTACTATAAACTTAAGTTAGATAAAGCTAACTGAAAGGAGATCGATTTGAGCAGGGAAGTAATCGAACTAATTCGGGAGATGGATTCGGAACAGATCGAAAAACAGTTAATTATGCAGTGTGCTCCGCTGATCGTAGGACTCCGCATATCCAATTTGTTTATTGTCAACAATGGGGAGATGCGAAAGATTCGGGCACTATTGATGAATCGTCCGATTCATTATTATGTTCTGTATAAAGATGAACAAAAGTCCACGATTTTGTTGTATAATCGGGAGAAGCTGAGCGCGTATTTGTGTGAGAAATCATGCCAAATTTTTTTGGCGAAAATGGGTTATACGGATTTTCGCCTGTTGGGGATTTTGTGGAAGTTCAGAATGCGCTATCAGAGTTACCGGGAGGGCCAGATGGATTTTCCGCATGAGCTCGGATTGATTCTTGGCTATCCGATGGAGGATGTTCTGGGATATATAGAGAACGATGGAAAAAATTCTCTCTATACAGGATATTGGAAAGTCTACTATCATGTGGCTCAGAAAAGGCATTTGTTTCAGCTGTTTGAAATTGCCAAAGAGACTCTGATTCAACTGTCCAGCAATGGAGTGGGATTGACGGAAATCCTGGAAGTTTATAGTGGGATTTAGGCAGTGAATCACTGCTAAAAATAAAAAATGGAGGATGATTTAAAATGAGCAAAGTTTTTGTAGTTTATTGGTCAGGAACCGGTAATACACAGGCGATGGCTGATGCTGTGGGGGAAGGCATCCGCGCAGCGGGAAAAGAAGCTGAGGTTGTGGATGTTTCCAGTGCATCGCTGGATGATTTGAAAGGGGCTTCTGCGTTCGCTCTGGGATGTCCTGCGATGGGAGCAGAGGTTCTGGAAGAAGGCGAGATGGATCCGTTTGTCACGGAAGTCGAGTCCTTTGCATCCGGAAAGACAATTGCTCTGTTTGGTTCATATGGATGGGGCGATGGCGAGTGGATGCGCGAGTGGGTTGACCGCATGACATCTGCCGGTGCTACCGTGTTAAATGGAGAGGGACTGATCTGTCAGGAGGCACCGGATGACGGTGTGCTGTCTGATTGCAAAAACCTCGGAGAACAGTTGGCAGCTCAATAATTGTTATATAGTTTCACATGCAAAGAAATGTGTCCTGGCACATTTCAAAAAAATTGGTCGATTGGATTCGCTTGTGAGCACAGGCTTAAGCGAAACAATTGACCTTTTTTTCTTTTAAAAACCTCTTCTTTATGATAAAATAATAAAAATAGGAAAAGGAGGAGTTGCTTATGGGACTTTCAATGCGTGAAAAGATGTCCTATGGGATAGGAGCAGTCGGAAAAGATATGGTCTATATGTTGTCGGCCAGCTATATTCTCTACTATTATCAGGACATTCTTCATGTCAATGCTGTGGCGATGGGAGTGATTCTTTTGGTGGCGAGAATCTTTGATGCATTCAATGATCCGCTGATGGGAATTGTTGTGGCGAAGACGCAGACGCGCTGGGGTAAATTTCGTCCATGGCTGATGATTGGAACTGTTACCAATGCGGTGGTTCTGTACTTTATGTTTGCCGCACCGCCTCATTTGGATGGAGCCGGGCTGGTGGCATATGCAGCGGTCACATATATTATATGGGGAGTTACCTATACGATGATGGATATCCCTTACTGGTCTATGATACCGGCATTTACGAAAGGTGGCAGAGAGAGGGAAAATCTCACTACACTGGCACGCTCGGCCGCTGGAGTGGGCTCGGCACTGATTACGATTTTTACCATGTTAGTGGTACATGCGCTCGGCGGAGATAATGAGAGAGAGGGATTTCGCTCGTTTGCGCTGATCGTTGCGATTTTGTTTATTGTCTTCGTGTCGATTACCTGTATCAACATAAAGGAAAAATCTACGGTCAATATGAAATCGCCCTCGGTAGGGCAGATGTTTAAAGCATTGCTGCAGAATGATCAGGCGATGGTAGTGGTTGTCACGATTGTGCTTGTCAACTGTGCGATCTATATTACTTCGAATTTGGTGATCTACTTCTTTAAATATGACTTTGGGGGAACCGGCTGGTTTAACAGCTACACGGTATTTAACATCTTTGGCGGTGGCATTC
>ONNE01000114.1 GCA_900319095.1 uncultured Eubacteriales bacterium
CTGTCCGTCTGTGGGATATCCCGGAAAAGGGCGTGTTCTCAGATATCGGATCGGCTTTTGCATCCCTTTTTGCACCAGCACATACCGTCCCGGCTGCTCATAGATCTGACATCCAAGCTTAGTCAGAACTTCCCTCTCCGCCACCGGTATCTCATCTTTCATCCAAAGTGAGGCCTCTCCACCACATCCGGCTGTCAGAAGCGCCCAGGTAAGAAATACGATCCGATCCGGACACAGCTGCCATGTGACTCCTCTCAGCTCTCTCACTCCCTCTATGAGGATCGTGTCCGTTCCCATTCCCTGAATCTTTGCGCCCATTGCATTTAAGAAATGACACAGATGAACGATCTCCGGCTCTCTTGCCGCACCGCTTATGATCGTCTCACCGCGGGCCATAACGGCTGCGAGCAATATATTTTCGGTTGCTCCCACACTTGGAAAGGTAAGTGTAATCGATGCCCCTCTCACGCAATCCTCAACCCCGCAAAAAATCTCTTCCTCTTTTTCCTCTACGGTTATACCCATTTTTTGAAATGCCTGTAGATGAAAATCAATCGGACGGCTCCCGATTGAGCAGCCACCGGGATACCGGATTCCCCCGGCACCATATTTCGACAACAAACTGCCCAAAAAAAGAACGGATGCCCGTATATCACCGGCACAAGAATCACTCACAAAGGTCTGATCGACCGAAGATGCCTCCACAGTGAGAACATGATCTTCATAATCCACCACCGCCCCGATGCTCCTCATGATCTGCGCCATCACATGAACGTCCCGAATATCCGGGCAATTCTCAATCACCGTCCTGCCATCTCCCAAGAGTGCTGCCGCCATAATCGGAAGCACCGCATTTTTTGAACCCTGTATTGACAGTTCTCCACACACTTTACTGCCACCGCTGATCTCAATTGCCATCTTCTCACCATACAATTAGTCCTCAACTCTATTGTATGTGACGGATGCGCTTACGTGCTTTTACACTTTGATGAAATCCCCAGAACAATTCCAATTTCTGCCATCAAAATCATGACGGACGTACCACCGTAACTGATAAAAGGAAGCGGTACACCTGTGGATGGGAGCGTATTGGTCACGACGGCTACATTCAACAGTACCTGCACGGCAATGTGAAGCATCACTCCCACACAGATAAGAGAGGAAAACAGATCGGGAGCTTTCATCGCAATCGTAAGAATTCTCCAGAGCATAATGATGAACATCAACAGGACGATTCCTGCCCCGAACAGCCCCAGCTCTTCACAGATAATCGAAAAAATCATATCGTTGTGCGACTCCGGAATAAATCCGAGTTTTTGCATACTCTTTCCCAGTCCGCTGCCGAACAGCCCACCGGATGCAATGGCATATAATCCCTGCAGAATCTGATATCCCTTCGGATGAGTCTCGACATTTCGCCAGATCTCAAATCGCTCGGCACGAAATCCCTCACCGAACTTTACATACATCAGGGCAATCGCAGTCATCGCAGAGCCAAAAACAAGATATAATGTCTTTTTTTTGGCGGCCACAAAACACATCCCCAATGTAATCGCTGCGACAACGATCGCTGTACTCAGGTTTTCAAGTGCCACAAAAAATATCAAAATGCCACAGGGGATGAACACGCGTATCAGTCCCTTGATATTGCTCATCTCATTCGGCCTCATCTGTATGAAATATGCCGCGACAAAAATCACTACGATCTTCGTGATTTCCGAAGGCTGAAACGTGATGCCGGCAATGGAGATCCACCGCTTGGCACCATTGATCTCTTTTCCGATAAACAACACCAGAATCTGCAAAAATGCCGCCAGAAAATACAATCTCGTTATCACCCGGAAGCGAAAAATAAAAATCGGTTTCAGATACCATTGATATGGAATGCGGCTCACAAAAAACATGGCTACCAGACCGAGCGCCACGCCAAATGCCTGTTTTTTCAGAAAATAGGCGGAGTTGTTAAACCGCACCTGTGCCGTATAGGAGCTGGCACTATAGATCATTAACATACCAAATCCGATCAGACACATTGTAATCAACAAAAGGCTGTAATCAAATGCACTCTGACGATCTTCTCTTCTCTGTTTTACCCTTGTGTCTGCCACCGCTCCACCTCCGATCCATTTTTTCCACTGACAATGTCTATCTCAATCTTCGAACATAGTCCTTGAACAATCTTCCTCTCTGTTCATAGGAATCAAACATATCCCAGCTCGCACATGCCGGTGAGAGAAGTACCGCATCTCCCTCCTGTGTCAGCTGTGCCGCTCTCTTTACTGCATTTTCCAGTGTGTCGACAAATTCAAACTCCGTAAATCCCAGGGCCTGTGCCGTCTGGGAGATTCTCTCTTTGGTCGCTCCGATCAGAAGGAGTTTCTTGACTTTTCCATCAAATGCGCGAATCCACTCATCGAATTCGCCTCCCTTGTCATATCCTCCTCCAATCAGCACCGTCGGACGGCTCATCGACTGAATTCCCTTGATTGCCGCATCCGGATTGGTTCCCTTGGAATCATTGTAATAATCCACTCCATTGACGGTTTTGACAAACTCAACGCGATGCTCCACCGCCTGAAAATTCTTTACCGTCTTCAGAATCAGATCCATGGGAACTCCCATCTGTCTTGTCATGAGAATGGCTGCCATAATGTTTTCGCAGTTATGATCTCCCGGAATGTTGCTCTCGGACATATTCATCAGAATCTGTCCGGTCTCTCCATCGACAATATTTTTCTCTTTATCCTGATACAAGCCGCCTTTTATCTTTTGCTTGCTGCTAAAGAAGACCACCCGGCAGTCCAGGGATGCTGCACGCTCTCTCAGTACCGGGTCTTCGTAGTTGAGCACGCACAACTGATCCTTTGTCTGTCTCTTTGTGATCGCAAATTTTGCATCGATGTAACACTCCATCGTCTTGTGGCGGTTCAGGTGATCCGGTGTGATATTGAGTATCGCACTGACATCCGGGCAAAAGGTATCCGTCGTCTCCAATTGAAAACTGCTGATTTCTGCTACCGTCACAGAATCTTCACTGCTCTTTAGCACCTCTTTTGTGTAGGGATTCCCAATGTTTCCCACCACAAATGTCTTCTCGTTATACGCTCTCATGATCTCACCGGTGAGCGTTGTCGTTGTCGTCTTTCCATTCGTCCCCGTAATTCCAATGACCTTGCCTTTTTCAATCAGATAGGCGAGCTCAATCTCTCCGATGATCGGCACCTGATTTTCCCTGAGAAAAACGGCAACCGGAATATGTAGTGGCACCCCCGGACTAAATACGGCAAGATCCATCGCTGCAAATCTCTGCTCCGGAAATTCGCCCAGATATACCGGGGCATCATAGGAAGAGGTGTCCAGATCTTCCTTTCCGTCATATAAATAGACATCCGATCCCATCTTTTTTAGAAGTTCATATGCCGCCATGCCGCTTTTCCCCAGCCCGACGACCAATACTTTTTTCCCTTGCAATTCCATCTTATTCCTCCATTCGCTGTTACAGTGCCACAATGCCAACCAGACACAACAGTGCCGTGATAATACTGAATGCCGCCACCACCTGTGTCTCGGAAAATCCGCTGAGCTCAAAATGATGATGGATCGGTGCCATCTTAAAAATCCTCTTGCCATGAGTCAATTTAAAATATCCGACCTGTAAGATGACAGAGAGAACCTCCACCAGATAGATCAGACCGACAATCACAATAAAAAGAGGGATGTGCAGCATCAACGCAATGGAAGCCACAAAGCCACCCAGCGCCAGAGAACCGGTATCTCCCATAAACACGCGGGCCGGATAGGTGTTGAACAGCAAAAATCCCAGGAGTGCTCCCACGACTGAACCGGTGATCGGTGTCATGGATGGGTTTAAAATCAGAGCTGCGATCGTAAAGAAGGTGGCGACGATCGCTGTCACTCCGGATGCCAGACCATCCAGACCATCGGTAAAGTTCACGCCATTGACCGTTCCCAGCACAACGATAAACACAAAAATCACGAACAACCAGCCCGGCATGACAAAGCTCATCTGGGAGACAAATGGAATCCGGATACTGGTATCCATGTGAGCCACCCGAAAATAATAAAAAATAAATACGCCTGTCACAACAAACTGAAGTGCCATCTTCTGTAACGGTGTGAGCCCCAGTGACCGTTTCATGACCACTTTGATATAGTCATCCAAAAAACCGATCAGTCCAAACCCAAGAGTCATAAAAAGAACCGGTATGATCTCGGTATATTTCCCCACATAGACCAGCGAAGTGATCAATACGCTGGCAAGAATCACAAGACCGCCCATGGTTGGCGTCCCATTCTTTTTTAAGTGGGATTCCGGTCCCTCTTCACGCACGGTCTGGCCAAATTTCAGTTTTCTCAAAAACGGGATGATGACCGGACACAGCACGACACTGACTAAAAAGGACAAAATCACGGGCATGACTGTGCCGGACAGTCCCCTCCACAAACCGGATTGTAATAATTGAATCTCCATAGCTTCGCACCTCTTCTTATCTTTTTGAGTACGTTTACGCACGTGTCTATTTTATACCATTAATGGTTTCCTCGCAAGCACTTATTCATTCTCTTTCTTTTGAATCCCCTCATCCTCTCCTTTTTTCTCCAACAGATAGGGCAATAAATTCGTATACAGCGTCGAAATTGCAGGAGCGGCCACTGTTCCGCCATAGTACAGTCCCTGCGGTTCATCGATTCTCACCAGTGCGATCACCTGCGGATTTTCAACCGGTGCAAAGCCGATGGTCGAGGCAATGTATTTGCCGTTTCCCCGGGGGAGCTTCTGGCTGGTCCCTGTCTTTGCTCCGACTGTATATCCCTCGACTCCGGCATTTTTTCCGGTTCCCTCGGACACGACTTTTCCCAGTGCCTCCCTCACCTGATCCGATGTCTCTTTGGAAACGATGCTTCCCTGATCCGGATAACTTAGTTTTGTTATTTTGCTGCCATCTGACTGAAGGATACTGACACCAAAATGGGGAGTAATCTTTTTTCCGCCATTGATGATTGAGGCCACACATGTCAAAAGCCGGATCGGAGACACCTGAAAGGACTGACCAAACGACATGGTTGCCAGTTCAACCGGTCCCACATTCTCCTTTTTGTGCATAATGGCAGCTGCCTCGCCCGGAACATCGATGCCCGTTCTTGTCAGGGTGCCAAATGCCTGAATTTCATCAAAAAAATTATCTACTCCCATGCGCGCTCCCACTTCCATGAAAACCGGGTTGCATGAATTCATGATGCCATCCAGGAAAGTCTCACTTCCATGTCCGGTCGTCTTGTGACAGCGAATGCGACGGCCCTCTACGATTTTATATCCCGGACAGTGAAAGGTATCCGACATTTTCACGGATCCGGTCTCAAGTGCCGCTGCCGTTGTCAATATTTTAAAAGTAGATCCCGGTTCATAGGTATCGGACACACACTCATTGCGCCACATGGCGTTTCTTAAGTCCGTTTTTTCTTTTTCGGACATTGCTTCTGCCTCTTTGGTCAGTGCATACGGATTGTTCAAATTGAATTCAGGCGCATTTACCATCGCATAGATCTCACCGTTGTTGGGATTCATCACAATAATCTCCACGCTCTTCGCCTGTTTCTCCTTTAACAGGGTGGCAGCGACCTGATCGGCATACTCCATAACCGTCAGATCCAGACTGGTGCACAATGTGTTGCCCGCCACCGGTTCGATCCGGTCTTCCGCCCCATTGACAATCTCCGTCCCGTGCGCTGTTGTCATCGTCAGGATGGATCCGTCAATTCCCTTAAGATATTTTTCATAGGTCACTTCCAGTCCAATGATTCCCTGATTATCTGCCCCTGTGAAGCCAATCACTTTGGATGCCAGTGCATCATAGGGATATTCCCTTTTATAGTCTTCGTCGACGGTCACTCCCGCCAACTTGCCGTTACGTATTCTATCGGATGTTTCTTTATCCACATTGGATTTGATTTTTTCTCGCAGAGATACCTTTTCCACTTTTTTTCGGATGGTATCCTGATCCATTCCCAACTCTTTTGACAATAATTCAATTACTTTCTCTGGTTCTTTGATCTGACTGTGGATGACCGATATCGTGGATACCGACCGGTTTCCTGCCAGCAATTTGCCATTTCGATCCAGTATTGTCCCGCGTTCTGCTTTTATCCTTCGCTCCCTCTCATGCAATTCCTTCGCCCGGACACCATAGTAATCCGCCTGAAAAAGCATCAGGTATCCGAGTCTGGTAAACATCAATACAAGAACCAATCCAATAACAAAAAATACCAAAAACATATTTTGTCTTTGGTATGTTTTGTGTTTTACCCACATAGGCCGCCTCACAATGAATCATTGTTATAATCTATTGTAAAGACTGCCTTGTTATGATTCTTTTTTTTCATCTTCTGATTTTGTATTTTCCGTAGTATCCGCATACTGTTCAAGAAACGGCAAAACTTTTTTCATGATCTTGGATGCAAATTCAGTCGCATAGGTACTGTGTGCCTGATCTGCCACATGCGGTTCATCGATCACGACATAGATTGCCACCTGCGGATCCTGTGCCGGTGTACATCCGATAAAGGAAACCAGATAGTTCTTTTTGTTTCTTCCCTGCTTTTCTGCTGTTCCCGTCTTACCGCCAATGGAGTAGCCCTTGACCGCAGCCGGTTTGGCGGTTCCCTCTTCCACGGTCGAGAGAAGATAGCTTTTGATCTTTTCGCTCGTGTCCGGTGTTGTCGTTTTTTTGACGACGACCGGATCCACTGTCTGTACCACTTCACCCTCTGCATTGTGGATTTCTTTTACAATGTGCGGCTGATAGTAATCTCCTCCATTGACCAGAGAACAAAAGCCACTCATCATCTGCACCATGGTAACGGTCTGAGTCTGTCCAAAACTGCTGGTCGCAAGCTCCACCAGATTCAGATTTTCTTTATCGTGAAGCTGTCCGGATGTCTCTCCGGGCAGATCCACACCGGTCCTCTGTCCAAACCCGTAGAGGCGGACATATTCATAGAATTTATCGGTTCCCAGCTTCATGCCAATGGTCATCAGAGCGGCATTGCAGGACTCCATCATACTCTGTCTTAGTGTCAATGTGCCATGTCCGTTGCGGTTGCTGCAGTGAATCTCCCGGTCTGCCACCTTCAGAACACCACCGCAGGTAAAGGTAGATTTGTCACTGATTACATTCTCATCCAAAGCCGCTGCAATGGTAAATGGTTTAAAAGTGGATCCCGGCTCATAGGCAGAACCGATACAGAAATTTGCCCACATCGACATCAGATTCTGGTTTTTTTCATCCTCCGACATCGCATTGATCTGCTCCGTCGTATACATGGATGTTAAATCACGCGGTTGATTCAGATCAAAGGTCGTATCGGATGCCATCGCAAGGATTTCTCCATTTTGAGGATTCATGAGCATGACCGCGACGCGCTCTGCCCCCACTCCTTTGGTCTGAAATTTCTTGATCTGTTTTTCAATAATCTGCTGTACATTGGCATCGATCGTCAAGACCACTGTCTCTCCGTCTTTTGCCTCTTTGATCGTCCGCTGCAGATTCATGTCCGAATCAAAATATCCATACTCCCTTCCTGTCGTGCCGCACAAGACATCGTTGTAGCTCTCCTCCACACCGTAATTGCCCTGCTCCTCTGATGTCACAAAACCGATGATGTTACAACCGACCTGATTCAGCGGATAATTTCTCTTAAACGTCTCCTCGAACCACACCCCGGCAATCTCATCATTTTCCTCCATCTCCTCCTTAAAGGCATCAACCACATCACGGTCCAGTTCCTTGAGACCGTCAATATGCTCATACATCGAATCCGGATGTTCCTCCAGCACCTTTTCCAGCACCGTTTTTTCGATGCTAAAATGTGCCGCAATGGCATTTAATGTCTCTTCCTTTTGTTTTGCATCGACCATGAGTGTTCTCGGTTCCAAGACAAGGTTATATTTTCTTACACTGACCGCCATCGTTGTCTCATTCCGGTCTTTGATCGTCCCGCGTCGATAATTCAATACAGTGTTGGTATAAGACTGCTGTGACAGTGCTGCCTTCTTATATCTCGCTCCGTTCTTTTTGTCGATACCAAAATATATATGATAGATTAAATAACCAAAGGCGACCAAAAAAAGCAGAAAAATCACCAACAGCGTCAGCCTCATCTGTGGGGTAAAACGCTTTGTTCTCGCTTTCCTTCGCCGTCTCCGATAATACGTTTGTCGATTGTATGTTGCCATCTGTGTCTCACCTGCTCACTATTCTGTCGGAATATCACTGTGCTGGCGGACTTGCGTGCTCTTTTTGCTCTCATAGGTATAAACCTGGTCACTGGTAGCTTCTTTCATGCCGAGCTCCTTGGTCGCTTTTTTATATATGGCATCCAGATCTACTGAGTTCTCAAGTTCCATCGCAGCTGCTGTGTTTTCCTTCTCCATATCTACCACTTCACTCTGCAATCTTACCACATTTTTGCTCAGATAGGTAGATTGAAATTGCAGATGCAGATAAATAATACCAACGACCATCACTGACGCAAAGGTAATAAAAGTCAGCAAAAGAGCCACTTTGTCCAGTTTTGGCTTTGGTTGTGTGCGCTGTCTTTTTCTGTAATCTCTCCGTTCTCTCTGTCTTCTTCTTATTTCCTCTTCATTATTATACGGTCGGGGCGCCACCTGTCTGGCTGCGCTTCCATACACATATGGAGTTGTTTGTCTGGCCATTATTTCGTCCCCCTAACTTCTTCTTTCAAACACCCTTAGTTTGGCACTTTTTGATCTTGTATTTTTTTCCTGTTCCTCCTGTGACGGACAGACCGGCTTTCGCGTGATCACTTTGCCTTTTGACTTTTTTCCGCAGACACACACCGGAAAATCCGGTGGACAGGTACATGGATTTTCATTTTTCTTAAAGCAATTTTTCACGATTCGATCTTCCAGAGAATGAAAGGTTATGACGCAGATTCGTCCCCCCTCGTTCAAAAGATCAATCATATCAGAAAGAGCATCCTGCAGCACATCCAACTCATGGTTACACGCAATCCGGATTGCCTGAAAACTTCTCTTTGCCGGATGCCCTTTTGAATTTTTTGCCTTTGCCGGCATGGAGCGACGAATGATATCGACCAATTCCAAAGTCGTCTCAATCTCTTTTTGCTCCCTCGCCCTCACAATGTTGGCTGCAATTCTTCTGGCAAATCTCTCTTCACCATACTCTCGTAAAATTCTCACCAGTTCACTCTCCGGATATTGATTTACGATCTCTTTTGCCGTCAAAGACTGCTCTGTATCCATCCTCATATCAAGCGGAGCATCCGCCATATACGAAAAGCCCCGCTCCGCATGATCCAATTGATGGGACGACACACCGAGGTCCAGCACAATGCCATCGACCCCATCAATTCCCAGTTCCTGCAGCACCTGTTTCATGTTTCCATAGTTGCTCTTTACTATGTGAACTCTATTCTCAAATCCCTTTAGCCTCTCACTGGATGCCGCAATCGCCTCTTTATCCTGATCGATGCCGATGAAACACCCTCTCTCAGACAGGCGCCGACACACTTCACTGGCATGTCCCGCACCGCCAAGCGTTCCATCTACATAAATTCCATCCGGTTTGACGTTGAGTGCATCAACAGTCTCATATAACAGGACGGATACATGCTCAAAATTCATACATTTCCTCCACTTTAGAAACTGAGTCCAAAGCTCGACATATGATCTGCGATATCTTCAATATCGTCATAGTCATCACTGTTGTCCCATCTGTGCTTGCTCCAGATCTCTATCTTGGATAAAACACCCACAAACACCACATCTTTTTCCAATCCGGCATACTCTCTGAGCTTTGCCGGTATCAGGACACGTCCCTGCTTGTCCACTTCACATGGTGCTGCATTTGCGAGAAAATGACGCAGTAATTTTCTCCCATCTTTGTTGCCCGGGAGTTCATTTAATTTGTTGACGAAACCTTCCCACTCGTTCATCGGATATGCAAACAGGCACCCGTCTAATCCCAATGTGACTACGAAGGATTCACCCAGATCATCACGAAGCTTTGCCGGAACGATCACGCGCCCCTTGGCATCCAGCCCGTGCTCATATGTGCCCATAAACATAGTGTCTCACCAACTTCCGTATGTGGAATTCACCGGAAAGATATCACAGCGACTCTCTACCACTTCGTGACACCTACACTCCACTTTACTCCACTTTTATCTAAATAATACACCTTTTTTTGGGAATTAGCAAGGAAAAAATGTGGAATCCGGCAAAAAAAAACCTGACCCACTACATATAGTTTTGGGCAATAAAAAAAACCACAAATCTGTGGTTTTCAGACTGTAGACAAAGCAGTGTTAGGCTGACAGCTCTAACACTGTTTTTCTCTCTTCTGAAGTCAATAATCCCAGGATTCTCAA